>JANLSI010000297.1:0-4179 GCA_031362345.1 Pseudomonadota bacterium | reverse complement strand
GAATATCGCCTCGGGGGATTCGATCATGGCCCAAATGGTCATGTCAGCAGGTGCGCCGGCGTTGTCCAGCGCTGTGGATACAGCAGCAACTTCGGCAATGCAGTTGATCTTAGGAATCACAACGGCGCGCACGCCGCACTTGGCAGCGGCTCTGATGTCCTCCGCACCCCAAGGCGTACTCAGACTATTGCAGCGAATGACGATCTCCTTGGCGCCGTACAGACCTGACGAGGCCGCGGCTACCGCATTTGCGCGCGCAAGCTCTTTTACATCGGGCGCGACAGCATCCTCAAGATCAAAAATGAGTACGTCGGCTGCAATGCCCTTCGCCTTCTCAAGTGCACGCTCGTTCGCTGCAGGCATGTACAAAGCGGAACGGCGCGGACGGAATTCGGTCATGTGACTTTCCTTTGCGGAGCTTAGAAGATCGGGTTTCGCTCCCATCCATTTCAGCTTGATCATGATGCAGTCTCGGGATCTGGCGCGCGATGGTGCTCAATATTACATCTGTGATGCCCGTACGCGAATCAACTGCCGCATTGCCGAATGATCAGCGGGTTCCCCTACGTTGGCAGCACATAAAGCGCCCTTCACTAGGCCATTATCTGCGCACAAGCCAAGGTGCGAGTCGCCGTACAATCGACGAGAACTGCTCCTCGCCAGCTGGTTCATCAATCATCACATATATGGTATTTCCACGACCGTAGTGGAACCTGCGACCCAGCGGTGCAATATTCGGCGCTCAAGCAGCGCTCGCCGCCAGGAACAACCCACTCACATCAGACGACATTTCTCTGGGCTGGTATTTGCTCTCGAGCAGGCGTGGGCAACCTGCTGACTGGCTTTCGGACCGCGACGACGATGGGGAGATTGACGATGGTTGAGGTTGAGTGTGACGTGCTGGTAGTGGGATGTGGCGCAGCCGGCCTGACGAGCGCCCTTGCCGCACTCGAGTCCGGGGCTTCCGTGATTGTCTTGGAGCGCTCGCCCATTGAGCATCGCGGCGGAAACACACGGTGGACAGAGGCGCTATTGCGATTAAAGGGTGGCGTCGCTCCCGACTTTGAGATATCCGGCGATTTTGTGGAAGGCTATGCCGCGCAGGCAGGCCACCATATCGCGCCGGCACAGATTGCCGAGTCTGCCCAAGCCCGCGAGACCTGGTCCCCGATCCTGCGCACCCTTCCCTATCTCGATCCCGAGGTTCTCGACGCCTTTGCATCCAGCGTACCGCCAACGCTGAAATGGCTTGAGGGCCATGGCATCCGGTTTCGTGTGATGGAATATCCGTTCATCTTTCCTGCGCCCTTAATCGGCATCTACGGCGGTGGCGAAGCGCTTGTCGAAACACTGGCCCCAATCATTGAGCGCAAGGGCGCCAGGATTCTTTATGAAATGACCGCCATTCGGTTCTTGCTCGATGAAGATCTCGGGGTTGCGGGTGTGCATGCGGTTCACAGCGAAGAGGGCAGCATTCGTGTGGGAGCTAAAAAGACCGTCCTCGCCTGTGGTGGATTCGAAGGTAATCCGGCGATGTTGGCGCAATACATAGGACCGACCGCGCGTTACACGCGCCCGGTCGCGACGGGCGGCTGGTACAACAAGGGCGAAGGAATTCGTCTCGCGCTCGACATCGGCGCCGCACCCGCTGGCGATTTTGCCGAATGCCACCGTCAGCCGATTGATCCGCGTTCCAGCGCATCTGAAGCGCTGGTCAGCGCCTATCCGTTCGGCATTGTCGTCAACTCGCACGGCGAGCGCTTCATGGACGAGGCTCCGGCCGATCCGCTCGGATTTCTGGAGGATCATTGTCGACGGATCAATCGTCAGCCCGACGGCATCGGGTACTTCATCTATGACGCGTCCATCGATGACGTTCCGGCTTGGCGGCGGATGATCCGTAGCGATCAGCAACCGATACAAGCAAACAGTATTGCTGAACTCGCTACCAAGCTAGGATTGCCGGCCCACGCGCTGGAAGCGACGGTGCGTACATTCAACGCCGCCTGTTCACAGTCGAGGGATTTCGCCTATCGCCGCGACGACTCCGCAGCCGTAGCGGCCTTCGAGCAGGGAGAGCCGTTCGATTGGACGGGCGTAATGGATGGCCTCGCCACCGAAGGACTGGATCCACCGAAAACGAACTGGGCGCGACCGCTCATGAAGGGGCCATTTGCTTGTTTCCCAATTATTTCCTCGATGACGTTTACCTGTGGTGGTCTCAAGACCACGAAGGACGGAGAGGTTGTGCGTACCAGCGGCGCCCTCATTCCAGGCCTTTATGCTGCCGGTGAGACCATGGGCATCATCTACGGCAATTATATTGGTGCAACTTCGGTATTGCGTGGCGTGACATTTGGCCGGCGCGCGGGGCTCCACGCCGCCAGTGCGGCCGCCAAGGGGGCAGCCGGGGATGCAATTTCGACGAACATTCCGCCGTTGGCGAAGTGACTCCTCATTCGCGCCCGATACTGTCTGGCGATTCAAAGATAGGCTGAACGCATGATCACCCTGTACCAATTCCCGACTTCACCCTTTTGCGAGAAAATTCGGCGGCTGCTTGGATATAAGGGCCTGCCCTATCGCATCGTCGATGTCCCCCGGGCGTCGGTCGCCGACTACCGCCATGTCAGTCCCATTGGAAAGTTTCCAGCCATCGACGACGACGGCACCACGGTTTGGGATTCGACCGACATCGCCGAATATCTCGAACGTGTCGCGCCCGCTCCTGCCCTCCTACCGCCGTCGGCGCGTGACCGGGCCTTGTCGCACGTTATCGAGGATTGGGCAGACGAGAGTCTTTACATCTATGAGATAGAGATGCGACTTGCCTGGCGGCACAATCTCCTCCCGCTCGTGCCCAGCTTTGCAGCGACGATGCCCGGTGTTCCAGAGCACGACGTCGCCGATTTTGTAGAGAAGGCAGCCAAGGCGATGACGACTGCACAGGGGCTGGGCAGGAAACCGGTCGAGCAGGTGATACGTGATGCCGAGCGTCATTTGCGCGCAATCGACGGGCTCGTCGGTGATGGGGATTGGCTGGTCGGAAATCATCTCTCCATCGCGGATCTTTCTGTGGTGCCGCAACTCAATGCGTTGTTGTGCACGCGCGAAGTGGTCGCGGCGGTGACCAAGTTGCCTCGAACAATGGCTTGGCGGCAGCGGGTAATGGACGCCGCTCCCGATAATTCCGGGCGCCGCTCGGAACCCGTCGCGAAACCATAGGCAAGCGGCGCTTTCCCGCGCCGGAGAATTGTCGTGGCTGCCCGCAACTAGGGCGACGGACGTCTCGGACTCGCCCTTTGCGCACGGGGATTTTGCGGAGATCAGTGGCACGCGGTGGGGCATACTTGCAACGCATGTGGGCGCCGGCCTCAATCTGAGCCATCGTGCCGATGTCGAGGAGCCAGTAATATCGGATCTAACGCTAGCAGTGGCGCGATGTCTGGAGCCGCTATGCTGGCTGACTGCGGGTCCGGCTGATACCACGATGCTACTCGGGTTAAATGACTACCCCGCGTCAGGCCCAGACTTACCCCGAGAACGCTGGCGGGGCGAACGCGCGCCTCGCGCGCCAAGCCACGCTCAAACTTCCACCGGCAGCTCGACCTTGAATAAGGTCTTGCCGTGCACGTCATGCAGGGACACCGTCAGCGCGTGGCTGTGCCCGTCGATACGACCGATACCGAAGAACTGGAAGCCGTCGCTGGGCGGACGATTGGGCGCGGTGCCGGGCGGCAGGCTCATGAACTTCACTTCCGGGCCGAAGGTGCCGTCAAGCGCATTCGGACCGAAGGTACCAGCATTGATCGGGCCGCCGACGAATTCCCAGAAGGGTTTGAACTCGGTGAACTTCGCACGCTCAGGCTGGTAGTGGGTCGCCGAGGCGTAATGCACGTCGGCCGTTACCCACACCACGTTACGGATATCCTTGGCTTTGATGAAACTGAGCAAGGCGGCCACTTCCAGTTCGCGGCCGCTGGGCGCCTTGCCGTCGCCGTTGGCCCAAGCCTCGACCGTGCCGGGTGCGTCGACCGGGACGATCAGAACGCCAGGCGCATCGTCATCAGCAACTTGAACGACGAGGGTGCGGACAAGAACATTGTCGTAGCTGCCGCCGTCGCCGGCTTTCGCGCCTTCGATCACCCTGTGTTGGATGGCGAGGAAACGGGCGCCTTC
>JANLSI010000291.1:0-6587 GCA_031362345.1 Pseudomonadota bacterium | reverse complement strand
CCAATGTCATCTACCACAACACCAACATGAACAACTGGAAGTGGGGCGTGAAGGACGTCGGTAGCAACGACGCGATTGATTCGGACGTGGCCGGCAATGGCACCGCGCTGACTAACGTCACCAAGACCGATGCCTTCACCCTCATGTCGGGGCAGGCGGATATGACCCGCGACGCGGCGATAACGCCTATCGTCATCGACCTCGATGGCAACGGTATTCAGACCGTCAGTCGCGCCAACTCGGGCGGCACCTTTGACCTCTTCGGCAACGGTGCCGGTATCCATTCCGGCTGGCTGTCGGGTGGCGATGGCTTCCTCGCTGTCGACAAGAACGGCAATGGCATGGTGGACAACATCAGTGAGATGTTCGGTGGCATGGCCAAGGGTGCGGGCTTCGCCAGTCTCGCGGCTTACGACAGCAACCATGACGGCATGGTCGATAAGAGCGATGCGAACTTCGCCGACCTCCTGATCTGGCGCGACGCCAATGGCAACCATGCCACCGATGCCGGTGAGTTGAGTGGTCTCGCCCACAGCGGTCTCGCCAGCCTCGCGGTCGGTTATACCGAAGTGCCCTTCCTCGACGCGCAGGGCAACCTGCACCTCGAGCGCAGCACGGCGACCTTTGATGACGGCACCTCGGTCGCGATGACTGATGTCTACTTCAACGTCTCGGCGGATGACGCGGCGGCGGCGGGTGTGACCCTGCCGACCATCGGCGAACTGCTCGGCAACGACAGCGGCCTGGACGGCCTGCTGGCCGGTTTGGGTGTGGCGCCTGTCGCGACCCCTGAAGTCGCGAGCGACAACGCTTTTGACACCGGCGCGGCCGATGCCATGAAGCAGATGGCTCAGCTCTACGATCAGGTTGCCTTGGCCGCCTGAACGAAGACCGGCCCCAGCGCGGGCTATGGGGTCGTGCAAACGGGGGGCTATGCTCCCCGTTTTGCGTCGGCCTTGGGTGTAAGCCGATGTGACCGCTGAAGCGTTGCGGTGATTGGCAGCGCGGAGGTCCCGCTTAAAGTTCTCGCGCTGGCCTGCCGCCATCCCTGCTGCCGACGGTCTGGCGCGTGTTTCTGATCCGGTAATTCCGCCCGTGGGTCCACCATTGCAAGACAAGACCATGTCCCATCCCGACACGTCGCCCGCGCCGTCGCCCGTCACCCGTGCGGACGACGTGGTGCTTGATCGCCTGCTGTTTCTGGCCCGCTATTTCGGTCGCAGCTTCGACGCCGAACAACTGATCGGCGGCGTGCCCTTGCCCGCCGGTCGCGTCACGAGCGACGAACTGTCGGAATGTGCCGGCCGTGCCGGTCTCGCTATCACGCCGGCTAAAGTTCCCGCCGAGCACATCAAGTCTTCAATGCTGCCGGCGCTAATCGTGTCCGAGGGCGGCGACGCAGTGGTGGTACTGCATCGTGACGGCGAACGTATGGAATGTGCGTTGCCCGGTGTAACGGGCAGCCATTGGCTGAATATCACCCAGCTCTTGGCCGAACATCCCGGGCGCTGGTTTTGCGTGCGGCCGGTGTTCCATTTCGATGCGCGCAGTCTGCTTTATCACTTGGCTGAACCGCGCCGCTGGTTCTGGGATGTATTCAAAGCCAATCGCGGCATCTACCAGTGGGCACTGCTCGCGACCGTGGTCATCAATCTGCTCGCCATCGTTGTGCCTTTTTATTCGATGGCGGTCTATGACCGCGTGGTGCCGAACAACGCGCTCGACAGTTTGTGGGTGCTGACCACCGCCGCAGTGGCGGTCACGGTCTTCGATCTGATCAATAAGCTGCTGCGCAGCTATCTGTTGGAATGTGCCGCACGCAAGGCCGACATCGCCCTCTCCAGTCACATCTTCGCCCACAGCATTCGCTTGCGCGCTGCCAGTCGGCCGGCCTCGGGCGGGGTGCTGGCGAATGTCGTGCGTGATTTCGAATCGGTGCGCGACTTCTTTACGTCCACCACCCTGACCTTGCTCGGCGATCTGCCATTCATGGTGTTCTTCATGGCGGTGATCGGTCTGATCGGCGGCAAGCTGGTGTTGGTGCCGCTGATCATCGCGCCGCTGGCGCTCGCTGCAGCGTGGCTGGTACGCGCGCCGCTGGCGCGCACCATCAATGCCAATACCAAGGAATCTGCTTCACGCACTGCCCATTTGTTCGAAGTCATGAACGGCCTCGATACTATCAAGGGCCTCGGCGCCGAAGCCTGGGCGCGGCGCAAGTGGGAAGGCTTGAGTGTGCTGATTGCGGAAAACAATCTGCACATGCGCGAGATCAGCGCCTTCGGCAACTACGCGGTGGCGACCCTGATCGGACTCAACACCATTTTGATCGTGATGTTCGGCGCGACCATGGTTGCCGAGCACACCTTGACTATGGGCCAGTTAATCGCGGTCTCGATGCTGTGCTCGCGAGCCATCGGTCCGGTCGCCCAGATCGCCGGCCTGGTATTGCGCTGGGAACAGACCAAGGTTGCCTTGCACGCGATGGACAAGGTCATGGCGGCGCCCACCGACGGTGGCGCGGGCGATCTGCACGTGCCAGGCCTACGCGGTGCTATCGAATTGCGCGATGTCCATTTCGCTTACCCCGACACCCCACCGCTGCTGAAAGGTTTGAACCTGCGTATTGCGCCGGGCGAGAAGGTCGGCTTCATTGGTCGTATCGGTTCAGGGAAGAGCACGCTGCTGCGCCTGCTGCTCAATATCTACGCGCCCGAACAGGGCATGGTGCTGATCGATGGCGTGGCGGTCGGCCAGATGGATCCCTTGAGCCTGCGGCGCCAGATCGGTTTCGTGCCGCAGGACGTCACGCTGTTCCACGGCGACATCAAAGAAAACATCCTGCTCGGCTCGACCAATGTCGACGACGCGCAATTGCTCGAGGCCGTGCGCATGGCCTGTCTGGAAGAAACCCTGCAACAGCTGCCGCAGGGGCTCGCCACCCAAGTCGGCGAGCGCGGCGAGCGCTTGTCGGGCGGACAGCGCCAGGCCGTGGCCATTGCGCGCGCGCTGATACAGCGTCCCAAGCTCATTCTCATGGATGAGCCGAGCAGCATGATGGACCCCGCCACCGAGCAGCAGTTGATTGGCAATCTGCGGCGCTTGCACAACGCGACCTTGCTGCTGGTTTCCCACCGTACCGCGATGCTGCCCTTGATGGACCGCTTGGTGGTGGTCGACCAAGGCCGCGTGCTGCTCGACGGTCCGCGCGACGAAGTGTTGAAACGCCTGCAATCGGCCGCCCCGCAAGTGGTCGCCGAGCGCGCGGTGAAGGGCTGAGCGCGGCCATGATTCATGCCGATCTCGATCGCGGTCCGCGTCTCGCCGCGCGCGCCCTGGTCGCTATGCTGGCGGGCTTTCTGTTGCTCGGTGTGGCCTGGATGAGCATCGCCAAACTCGATATCTCCGTGCACGCCATGGGTCAGGTCACGCCATCGAGCAAGGTCCAGCTGATCCAGAGCCTGGAAGGCGGCATCGTGCGTGAACTCACCGTGCACGAGGGCCAGACCGTGCGCAGAGACGCCTTGCTGGCCTACGTCGAGAATCTGCAGTACGCCGCCGAGCAGGGCGAAGATCAACACAACCTGTGGGCTACTCAGGCTGCCATCACGCGTCTCGATGCCGAGCTTGCCGGCCAGTCGCCGGTGTTTGCCGCAGAGCTTGAGCGCAAGGTGCCCGAAACGGTCGCCAAGGAACGCGACCTGTGGACGACGCGTGAGAAGGAACGCAACGACGCGCTGGAAACTGCCTATCGCCAGCTTGCCCAGCGCCAACAGGAGCTGGTCGAAATCCGCGCGCGCATCGCATCGCTGGCTGCGCTACTCGCCAGCAGTCGCGAAAGCCTGGCGATGGAAGAGAAACTCACCAGCCAGGGCGCTGGCGCGCGTGCCGACTTTCTGCGTGCGCAGCAGGAAGTGACACGGGTCGAAGGCGATCTAGACGCCGCACGTACCTCCATCCCGCGTCTTGAGTCCGCCGTCGAAGAGGGCCGTTCGCGCGCGGCGGAAGTGGTGTCCCATGCGCGCGCCGAATCGAGCCGTGAACGCAGCAAGCTTGAGGCCGAGGCCGCCATGCTCACCGCCAAATTGACCGGCAGCAACGATCGCGTGGCCCGTCGCGAACTGCGCTCGCCGATGGACGGCGTGGTCAACCGCTTGTTGATCAACACCGTCGGCGGCGTGGCCAAAGCCGGTGAAACCATCATGGAACTGGTGCCGGTGCAGGACACTTTGTTGATCACCGCGCGTGCCAAACCGGCCGACATCGCCTTCATTCGTCCCGGCCAAGCAGCCATCATCGGCATCACCGCCTACGACTCTTCGATCTTCGGTCGACTCGATGGCAAGGTGTTGCGGGTCGGCGCCGATGCGATTCCCGATGCCAAGGCCCAAGCCGAGCAACAACTCTATTTCGAAGTGGTGCTCGAAACCGATCGCAATTATCTCGGTAAGCCGGAAGAACGCCTGACCATTACGCCCGGCATGGCGGCCGATGCCAGCATCCACACCGGCAAGCGCACGCTGCTGGAATACTTGCTGAAACCGGTGATCAAAACTTTCGACAAGGCTTTGCGTGAGCGTTGAACCTCGTTTCTTGCCCGTTGCAGGGCGCGCTTGCTTGCTGCGTGATGTGACAGGGTGCGTGATGTTTCTTATCTCGGCTTGGACGGTGCAGGCCGACTCGCTCAGCGAAGTCGTGCAACAGGTCGTTGAGAGTCATCCCACTGTGCGTTCCAGCGCGGCCTTGCTCGATGCCGCCGCCGAGCGCGTGCGTCAGTCCAAATCCAATTTCTACCCGACCATCGGCATGCAGGCGGCCACCAACGAAGCCCACGACAGCCAACTCGGGGCGCGTCTCAATCGCAGTAGCCGCAATGCCGATGCCTTCCTGCGCTGGAATCTGTTTCGTGGCCTGAGCGACTACCACAGCGTGCGCATGGCCAAGCGCGACAACGAGGCGGCCAGCGAAGATCTCGCCGATGCCCACGAGCGCATCGCACTGCAAGTCGCGGCGTCCTATCTAGACGTACTGCGTTTGCGCCGGCGTCTGGCCGTCGCCGAGGCCTATGTCGCGCAGACCGCGCGCCTGGTCGCAGACGTCGGCAAGCTGGTGGCAGCGGGCAAGACCGCGCCGTCGGATATCGATCAAGTGGACGTCGGTTACATCGAAGGTCAATGGGAGGTCGCGCAATTGCGCGGCGAACTGGCGGGTGCCGAGCAGGGCTATCGGCTCTTGACCGGCGCGCTAGCCGCGCAGTTAATCGAGCCGGGTATCGAAGACGCGATGGCCTCAGTCAGTCAGGACGACATGCTGGTACAGGTGTTAGCGACCAATCCGCGCATTCTCGCCAGCCAGGCGCGCGCTGCAGCCCGCACTGAAGAGGTCGGGGTGGCCGGTGGTGCGCGCTTGCCGCGGCTGGATCTCGAATTGCGCAAACGGCTGCTGTCCGATATCAAACCCGATCCGGTGGTCGAATCGCGCGACAGTGTGCAGCTCTCGCTCAATTACGAATTGCCGCTCGGTGGTGGCACCTACAGTCAGAAGCGCGAGGCCGCAGCGCGTATGTCGGCGGCACTCGCCGATCTGGACGAGGCCCGTCTCGAAGCCCAGACCTCCAGTACCCAGCTGTGGAATGTGTGGAGCGAGGCGCACCACATCGCCGCCAATCTGGCCCGCCGCGCGGCCGCCAGCGACAAAGTGGTGATCGCTTATGATCAGCAATTCAACGCTGGCCGACGCTCTTTGCAGGATTTGATCGCGATACGCGATGAACACCGCCGCGCGCAGGCCGACGTCATCGACAACGGTCATGCGCAACAACTGGGCGCGGCGCAGATCCTGGCCTTGATGGGCCGTTTGCGCGCGTCCTTGAACGTCGATTCAGAGTCGCACGCAATGGTCGACGGCGACTAGTCGCGCGCTCAGCGCTCAGCCGCTGCCGCCGACAACCGCTCCCGCACACGATCCTGCCGGTCATAGGCGGCGGCTTCCAGTCCATGACCGCGATCCTGACAGCCCCCGCAGGCGAGCATGTCGCGCACGTATTCGCATTTGAATTCCCGTGTGCCCATGCGTTCGAATTGCTGCACATGTTCGAGCTCGTGGGCGAGTATTTCCGCCAGACCATCGCTACTGAGCGTGATCAAGCCATCGTCGAGATAGAGCTGACGGGGCGCCGGTACCATGCCGGTGCCTGCCGCCAGCGGGCAGAACGTAATCGTCGACCGATCGAGCTCTTCAGCGCTGGCCAGTTGCTGGTCGCGCAAGCGCGCGCTGGCAGCGGCGATGGCCTCGCTGGCGGCCGGCGGTGCCTGATAGACGCTGCAGCGTGCGATCACCATCATCGCGATAAGATCAAAGGCGTTTTCGCAGTCAAAACGTTCGGCGCGCAGCGGTGTCGGTGCTGCGCGTTCGGTCGCTGCAGCGACATCCGCGCTGTGCGCAGGTGTACCGAGCGTGCAGCACATGAGCGTAATAATGAGAGTGACGGTTGAAGGGTGCATGACCGGATCATAGCCTGAGTCCAAGGCCACTGAGCGCCGCCCAGCGGCGACCGCCATCGCAACCCATAAGCCTCGACAGCCTCG
>JANLSI010000587.1:0-2867 GCA_031362345.1 Pseudomonadota bacterium | reverse complement strand
TTCGATAAATGGCGCAGTCTGGTGCTGTATCTGACGCCCTACTACGCCGCAGTGTCGGGCATGAGTCTCGCCATGATCGGCTCGATACTGAGTCTTACCCGCGTCGCCGATGTCTTCATCGACCCTTTGATAGGCGCGGCTTCTGATCGCACCCCGGCGCACTTAGGCCGACGTGGGCTGTGGATCGCCCTTGGTGTGCCGGTGATGGCGCTCTCGACGCTGGCGGTGTTCGCACCGTGGGCGACACCTGGTCCGCTCTACCTGTTCTGCGCTGCCGGCGCGCTCTATCTCGGCTGGACTTTGATCAGCATTCCGCTCGCGGCCTGGGTCGCGGAATTATCCGATGACTATCACGAACGTTCGCGTCTGACCGGTGCACGCACCTGGGGCAGCATCGTCGGCGCGCTACTCGCGATTCTTGCACCACTCCTACTGAGCGGCCTGGCGGCGGCGGGCGTCGCGTCCGCTGTAGCCACCGCGCCCGGCTCTTTGCAACCGATGCTGACAGTTCTGGCGTGGCTGACCGTGGCGCTGTTGCTGATCAGTGTGCCGTGGCTGCTGCAGGCGTGCCGCAGCCGGTCTTTACGCGACGAGGCACACTGGCGCTGCTGCCTGGCTTGAAACTAATGGGCGCGAGTCGCGCCTTCCGGCGTTTGCTGCTTTCCAATATCAGCGCGGCGATCGGTTGGAATTCGATCAATGTGCTGTTCCTATTTTTTGTTACGCAGTACCTGCAGGCCGGCGACACGCAATGGCCGCTGATCATCCTCGCCTATCTGCTCGGCCAGTTGATCGGCACACCCATCATCGTGCGGCTCGCGCCGCGCTACAGCAAACACCGCATGCTGGCGGTGTGCTCGCTGATCTCGATCGCATTGTTCAGTTTGGTGCTGCTGCTCGGTCCGGGCGATTACCTCGACTACGCGGTGATCAATTTCGTCACCGGCCTGTTCGCGCCCACTATCAGCATCCTCGGACCATCGATGGCGGCCGACGTCATCGACGAGGACCATCTCGCCAGCGGCGAGCAACGCGGCGCGCTGTTCATGGCGGTGTGGGCGATGACGGAAAAACTCGCGGTCGCCTTGGCGGCGGTGATTGCGCTGGCGCTGGCGCAGTTCCTCGGTTTCGATCCGGCCGCGCCACACGATGCCGCCAGTGGCCGCGCGCTGAAGATTTCATTCTGCCTGATCCCGAATGTGTTCTTCCTGATCTCGATTGCGCTGATCTGGCACTACCCGCTGGGCCACGCTGAACTTAGCAGGGTGCGCGCGGCATTGGCCGCGCGCGCGCAATCGCCCAGCGTCTGAGGTCGCGTACCTGCTCAGGCCGCGGCCTGGCCCGCTGCGCGTTGCGCGCCGCCGCTGAAGCGCCGATGGAACTGCCCGTCCTTCATTACCGCGACGATGCGCGCTTGATGCTGTAGCACACTGAGATCCGCTAGAGGGTCGCCATCGATGAGCAGAATATCGGCGAGGTAGCCGGGGCTGATGCGACCGAGCTTTTCACCACTCTGCCCGGCCCAAGCCTCACCGCCGTAGGCGGTGGCTGCGCGCAACGCTTCCCAGGGCTGCATGCCGAACAGATTGACCATGTGTTCGAGATCGCGGCAATCGCTGCCTATCGGGATCCAAGCAAAACCATAATCACCGAAGGGCAGCACCTTAATCCCGGCGCGATGCATCTTCCGCATGTTTGCGCAGCCCGCTTCCAGTTCGCGTTTGTTACCGATGCTCTCGGCGATGTCGGTGGTGATGCCCCAGGCACCTGCCTCATAGGTGGTGTTGTAACGCGCCGCGATGGCGGGTGTCACCCAGTGTTTATCAGCGACCTTGGCCAAGGCCTCGATGGTAATGTCGGTGGCGAAGGTCGCGTGATTGATCAGTTCGACCCCATAGCGAATGCACTGACGCACGCCGCTGTCGGTATGGGCATGGGCAGCGAGGCGCTTGCCGATATTGAGCGTGGTCTCACAGATCGCGCGTACTTCGTCTTCGGTCATGGGGTTCACATCGCCCGGCATACGACCAAAGGTGAAGCTGTCGCCGGAATTATTGAACTTGACGATGTCGACGCCTTCGCGAATTAGTTGACGTATGGATTTCCTGAACTCTTCGGCGCCATTGCAGACGATGCCGATGGACGGCACCACGCGATCGAGCCGCGAATCGTCGCCGACGCCGCCACTGACGGTGTACTCAGGCGTTGAGGCGAGAATGCGCGGGCCGGGAAACTCGCCCTTGTTGACGGCATTGCGCACCACCACTTCGAGCCGCGGCTTAGCCGATGCCACGCCGATCACGGCGGTGAAGCCGTAATCGAGATAGGTCTTGGCGTTGCGGATCGCGACCAGCAGATTCTCTTCCACCGGCAGCGCGGTGATATCGGCCAGACTGACAGCATTACTGTAAGTGAAATGACAATGGGGATTGATCAGACCCGGCATCAGCGTGGTGCCCTGGCCGTCGATGATCTCGTCCACGCCTTCGCGCGACAGCGTTTCACCGGGCGCCGCCACCGCGCTGATGCGATTGCCACTCATCAGTACTTCGCCGGGCACACAGTGCGGCGTTGTGCCTTCGAAGATGTTGACGTTGGTAAACAGGATACGACTCATGGTGCTCTCCCCGCCCTCCTGCGCCAGCTGTTCATGCCTGCCTGAATGCGATCGCCGTCGGCGACGTGCTGTGGGTAAGTTTAGTCTGCGGCGCCGACGGCCGTGCAGTCCTTGCCTCGTCGTCGCCTCACACCACCCTATTCTCGATCGCTCCCAGGCCAGCGATGGCGACTTTCACCACGTCACTGGGTTTAAGAAACTTTGGTGGCGTGAAGCCGATACCGACCCCAGCCGGCGTGCCGGTGGCGAT
>JANLSI010000286.1:0-2461 GCA_031362345.1 Pseudomonadota bacterium | reverse complement strand
CGAGGGCATAGAGGATGGTGTCTGTGATGCCATAGGTTTCGGTCTGCTGGTTGATGACCGTACCAATGAGGGCGGCGTGGTTTTTCATGGAAAGCTCCGGAGTTGCGACCTAGCGACGGCGTGGATCTGTGGGTCCGACTTTAGTCGGACCCACAGAGGAAGTAGCGCACCACCGCCAGCGCCGAGGCTTGGACAGTGGCGCGCATCGCCTAAGGGCAGGCCGCTACACCGGATCCCAGGGCCACACGTCCTGCGAGCGGTCGAGCGCGTAGAAGTCCGACTTGAAGGCCGGCATGGCGTGCTCGGCAATGGTCTCGGCCGTCCAGCCGTCACCACGGTGCATCGAACGCTTGGGTCGATGCTGGCTCATGAGGAAGATTTCGTTGTTGCGTACCGCGAAGATCTGGCCGGTCACTTCCTTGGCCGCATCGGAGCACAGGAATACGGCCATCGGCGCGATCTTAGCCGGCGTCATTTCCTTCAGACGCTCGACGCGCTGGCGCTGCACTTCGTCGGTGATGGGAATAGTGCCGATCATGCGGGTCCAGGCGAAGGGCGCGATGCAGTTGGAACGCACGCCATAGCGGCCGAGGTCCAAAGCGATACTCTTCGACAGTGCCGCAATGCCAAGCTTGGCAGCGGCGTAGTTAGCCTGGCCAAAGTTGCCGATCAGACCGGAAGTCGAGGTCATGTGCACATAGGCACCGCTCGCGCGTTCCTTGAAATGATCAGAGGCTGCACGACTGACATAGAAAGTGCCGTTGAGATGCACGTCGATGACGGCATGCCATTCATCGAGACTCATCTTGTGGAACATGCGGTCGCGCAGGATGCCGGCGTTATTGATGACGGCGTCGAGCTGGCCGAAGTTGGCGATAGCGTCGGCAATCATCTGTTGCGCGTCTTCAAAGCGTGCGACGCTGCCGTGATTGGCCACCGCCTGGCCGCCCATGGCCTTGATCTCGGCCACGACTTCTTTGGCCGGCGTGCCTTCGATGTCGGTGCCGTCGGTGCTGGAACCGAGGTCGTTCACTACCACCTTGGCACCGGCCGCTGCCATTGCCAGCGAGAAATCACGGCCAATGCCGCGTCCGCCACCCGTAATCAATACTACTTTGCCGTCGAGCATACCCATGGTGCGAAGACCTCCGTCGTCTAGTGTTGTCAATGCGAATCAGGCGTCGCCATGGCGCGCGCCGCCCGCGTCATCATTCTTGCCTGCCGCCCTGCTGCGCGCCTAGCACTTCAATCGTCGTCGTCTTGTGTACGTTCGTCGCCCTGGGTGTCGAGCAAATCCTCGGCGAGGCGTTTTAATTCGTCGAGGATGTCGTCGAGTTCACGGGCCATGATCCACACGATCAGCTCATCGGCACCGGCGGCGGCCACCTGGTCGCGCGTCTCGGCGGTGCGGAACAGGCCTTCGAGTGCGAAAGGCGCGACATGAATACTGCGGCGGTCGCGCCCGGCCACCTGGCAGGCCGTTGCCAGTTCGCGGCAGCCGGCCGCGAATTCGTCCAGCGATGACATCACCGGTATCCAACCCTGACCCCAGCTCACCACGCGTTTGAACACGCGTGCCGAACCGGAGCTGCCAAACATCACCGGTGGGCCGTCGGCAGACTCGGGCTTGGGGTAGGAACGGATCGGCGGAAATTTGTAGTAGCGACCATCGTGACTGGGCGCGTCTTCGCGCCACAGCTTGCGCATGACCTCGATGCATTCGCGGGTCTGGGTCCAGCGGTGATCGAAATCTACGCCGAGGATCTCCGACTCTTCGCGATTCCAGCCGGCCCCGATGCCGAACTGCACGCGGCCGTGGCTGTAGTGATCGACCGAGGCGACCTGCTTGGCGAGGATCAGCGGATTGTGTTCCGGAACGAGACAGATGCCGCTGCCGAGCCGAATGCGACGCGTGGTGGTGGCGGCGCGCGCAAGCGCCACCCACGGGTCGGGCATCTGCCACAAGTAGTCGGGCGGTGGCCGGCCGGGATCGCCGACATAATCCGATGCAAACGACATCGGCAAGATGGCATGCTCTGGCACCCAGTAGGAATGGAAGCCCAGATCCTCGGCGGCTTTCGCCACGATGGCCGGGTCGCCGCGGAGATCGGGAAGGACCTGAAACACCCCGATTTTGAGTGACACGTGCGACCTCCGCTCGAACTCGAAACGACCCTGCGCCGGTGCGATGCCTCGCGATGGTCGGCCAGGAAAGCGTCGAATAGTACTCGATTCATTCCGGAGGTGTAATTGCTGGACGGAGTGTGTGCTGACCACGCCCGGTGCTTGCGCGTGCGCCGCCAATCGCGGTTACATTATGCTTCCTTGGCGCCGCCGGGGAGCCGCGCCGACATCGTGCACCCACTCGACGCATCGCCCCATTGGCCCGGACTGACTATGCCGTACATCACGCTGACGACTTTGTCGCGCATGCCGCTGATCGCGCCTGGCGACGACCTGG
>JANLSI010000194.1:0-21213 GCA_031362345.1 Pseudomonadota bacterium | reverse complement strand
GGCATCTCGGCCTTCATCGTCGAGAACAGCTTCGCGGGATTCCGCGTCGCGCAGAAGCTCGACAAGATGGGTTGGCGCGGTAGTCCGACCGGTGAACTGGTGTTCGACGAATGCCGCGTGCCGGCCGGCAATAGGGTCGGCGCAGAGAACAAAGGCGTCGGTATCATGATGAGCGGGCTCGACATCGAGCGTGTCATCGGTGCGTTTTATGCCGTCGGTCTGGCGCAGCGTGCGCTGGATCTATGCGTCGACTACGCCACCCAGCGCAAACAGTTCGGCCGTGCCATCGGCGAATTCCAACTGGTACAGGGCATGCTCGCTGACATGTATACCGAAGTCGAAACCATGCGCGCCTTGACCTATCAGGTCGGCCGCGAAGTCGCCGGCCTCGAAACCGGCGAGGGCGGTCGTGGCGTGGTGCACAAGCGCTCGGCGGCGGCGGTCTACTATGCCGGCCGGGCCTGCATGCGCATCCTCGATAACGCCGTACAGATCCACGGCGGCATGGGTTTCATGAACGAATCGGAAGTGAACCGCCTGTATCGCAGCGGCAAGGTGCTGGAGATCGGCGCCGGGACGAATCAGGTACGGCAGATCATCATCGCCGGCGAGTTGCTCAAGGAAGCGGCGGGACGTTAGGGGGCCTGTCGACCGCTACACTTCTTCACTGTGGGTCCGACTTCAGTCGGACCCACAAAATCAGGCCGCATCTTCCGCCGCCGTCTTCACCAAGCGCGTGTTCAAAATCTCACCTTCGTCATCCACTTCCTCGAGTCGCACATCGCGGCCCCACAACATCGCGGCATGGCGCAGCACTTCGTCGGCGCTACCCGCCAGTGGCCGTCGCTGGTGGCGGGTATGGCGTAAGGTCAGTGAGCGATCGCCACGCAGATCCGCGCGATGCACTTGGATGTCCGGCGTATACGTCGACGCCGCGTACTGTTGGGCGAGTTGACGACGCACCAGGGCGTAGCCGGCATCGTCGTGAATGGCGGTGATGGCGAGGGTGTTGCGTGCATCGTCGTCCAGTACGGTAAAGAGTCGGAACTGCCGTATCAGGCGCGGTGAGAGGAATTGCGCGATGAAACTCTCGTCCTTGAAATTGCGCATGGCGAAATCGAGGGTTGTCAGCCAGTCGCTGCCAGCGATGTCCGGGAACCAGAGTTTGTCCTCAGCATCGGGGTTCATGCAGATGCGTTGGATATCGCGCATCATCTCGAAGCCCAAAGCATAAGGGTTGATGCCGCGATAGCGACGATCCTCGAAACTCGGTTGCAAGGTTACGCTGGTATGGGATTCTAGGAATTCCAGCATAAAGCCGGTATTGACTAGGCCTTCTTCGAACATCCGATTCAACAGCGTGTAATGCCAGAAAGTAGCCCAACCTTCGTTCATGACCTTGGTCTGGCGCTGCGGATAGAAATACTGCGCGACCTTGCGCACGATGCGCACCAGCTCACGCTGCCACGCTTCGAGATGGGGCGCCTGCTTCTCAATGAAGTAGAGCAAGTTCTCCTGCGGCTCGGCCGGGAAGCGTAGCGGGGGTTCGCGCCCATCGCGGGTCGTCTCACGCGGCAGGGTGCGCCATAGATCATTGAAGCGCGATTCGAACTCGGTTTCACGCAGCAGCTGACGCTGGCGTTCACAGGCGACTGAGCGATGTTGTGGGCGGCGGCAACTGTCGACGCCGTAGTTCATGAGGGCATGACAGGCGTCTAATACCTGCTCGACGGCGATTTCGCCATGGCGGCGTTCGCAATCGGCGACGTAGTCCCGCGCGAAGACCATGTAATCGACGATGTCCTCGGCATTGGTCCAGGTGCGGAACAGGTAATTGCCCTTAAAAAATGAGTTGTGGCCGAAGGCGGCATGGGCGATCACCAGCGCCTGCATGGTCAACGTGTTCTCCTCCATGAGATAGGAGATGCAAGGGTTGGAGTTGATCACCATCTCGTAGGCGAGACCCATCTGGCCGTGACGATAATTCTGCTCAGTGGCGATGAAATTTTTACCGAAAGACCAATGGGTGTAATTCACCGGCAGCCCGGTGAAGGCGTAGGCATCCATCATTTGCTCAGAGCTTATGATCTCAAGCTGATTGGGATAGGTGTCTAAGCGGTATTCCGCCGCCAGGCGGCCAAGTTCTTGTTCGAAGCGCTCGACTATCTCGAAGCTCCAGTCCGAGTCGGTGCTGATCAATCTTTCGTTCATGGGCTGGCCTTGTGCATGAGACGGCGGAACACCGGGTAGATGTCGCTGCGCTCGGCGATCTTCTGCATGACGAAGTGCGGGTGTTCAGCGCGCACGCTGTCATATTCGGCCCACAGTTGCTGTTCCTGGGTCGCGACTATCTGCACATAGGCGTAGTACTGCACGGCTGGCAGCACGCGATTGACCAGCAGATCGCGGCAGCGGGCGCTATCCATTGGCCAGTTGTCGCCGTCCGAGGCTTGGGCTGCGTAGATATTCCAATCCTCGCGTGGGTAACGCGCGGCGATGATGCGGTCCATGAGATCGAGTGCGGTGGAAACCAAGGTGCCGCCGGTGTCGCGCGACTGGAAGAATTCCTGTTCGTCGACTTCCTGGGCGGCGGTATGGTGGCGGATGAACACCACTTGGATGTGCTCGTAGGTGCTGTGCAGGAAATGGTAGAGCAGCATGAAGAAGCGCTTGGCGATGTCCTTGCGCTGTTCGTCCATCGAGCCAGAGACATCCATCAAACAGAACATCACCGCCTGGGTGCAAGGTTTGGGGCGCATTACGCGGTTGCGATAGCGCAGATCGAATTCGTCGAGGAAGGGCACGCGCCCGATACGTTTCTCGAGCGCTTCAATGGCGGCCAGCAGCAGGATCCGTTCTGCAGGGTCGCGACTATCGTCAAGCCGCAATGCCAGCTCGGCCAGTTCGACCCGCAGCGGACCGCGCAGCGCGGTACGCCGCGCCAGTGCGCCGGTCAGCGAGCGCACAATGTCGATATTGCTCGGCACGCCGTCGTGGGTATACCCGGCCCGCACGCTCTGCTGCTCGAGCAGGGTCTGGATGCGGGTCTTGTGCAGATTCGGCAAGGCCAGGTCTTCGAAGAAGAGTTCCATGAATTCGTCGCGGGTGAGGGTGAAGGTGAAGTCGTCCTCGCCATTGCCATCATCGCTCGCGTCGCTGCCCTGGCCTTGGCCGCCACCCTGGGGGCGCTCGATGGTGTCGCCGGTGACAAACTCGCGATTGCCGGGATGCACGCCGTGGCGCCAGCCACCGGCGCCGAAACGGAATTCAGGCTCGGCGATATCACGCCGTGGGATACGTACCTCGCCACCGCTTGCGACGTCGGTGATGGAGCGTTCCGCGATCGCATCGGCGATCGCGTGCTTGATCTGCTCCTTGTAGCGGCGAATGAAGCGCTGACGATTCTGTGCGCTCTTGTGGCGCCCGTTCAGGCGTCGGTCGATGAGCTGGATGTTGGCCATGGCCTTGTCGTTACTCGTGCGGGCATCAGGAAGACTTGCGTACGCGTAGATACCATTCGGACAGCAGGCGCACCTGCTTCTCCGTATAGCCCTTGGCAATCATGCGGTCGACGAAATCGCGATGCTTCTGCTGATCGTCATTGGACGATTTGGCGTTGAAGGAAATGACCGGCAACAACTCCTCGGTATTGGAGAACATCTTCTGTTCAATGACTTCGCGTAGCTTTTGGTAACTGGTCCAGGACGGACTCTGGCCACCATTGGCGGCGCGCGCACGCAACACAAAGTTGACGATTTCGTTGCGGAAATCCTTGGGGTTGCTGATACCCGCTGGTTTTTCGATGCGTTCCAGCTCGGCATTCAGACCAGCACGGTCGACCATCTCGCCGGTGTCGGTGTCGCGATATTGTTCGTCCTGAATCCAGTAGTCGGCATAGGTCACGTAACGGTCAAAAATGTTCTGGCCGTATTCCGAATAGGATTCGAGATAGGCGGTCTGAATCTCCTTGCCGATGTATTCGGCGTAGTGGCGGGCCAGATGGCCCTTGACGAAGGAGATGTACTTCTCCTCCAGCTCTCGCGGAAACTGTTCCTGCACGATCTGCTGTTCGAGCACGTAGAGCAGATGCACCGGGTTGGCCGCCACTTCACCGTGATCGAAATTGAAGACCTTGGATAAAACCTTATAGGCAAAGCGGGTCGAAAGGCCGTTCATGCCCTCGTTGACGCCGGCGAAGTCGCGATACTCCTGATAGCTCTTGGCTTTCGGATCGGTGTCCTTGAGGTTCTCGCCGTCGTAGATGCGCAGCTTCGATTCCAGCGCGGAATTCTCCGGCTCGGCTAGGCGCGACAGCACCGCGAAGCTTGCCATCATTTCGAGTGTGCCCGGCGCGCAGGGCGCATTGGCCAGGGTGCTGTTGGCGAGTAGCTTCTCGTAAATGTGCACTTCTTCGGACACGCGCAGGCAATAGGGCACCTTGACGATATAGATGCGGTCGAGGAAGGCCTCGTTGTTGCGGTTGTTGCGAAACGCCTGCCATTCCGACTCGTTGGAGTGGGCCAGGATCAGCCCATCGAAGGGAATCGCTGCCAGGCCCTCGGTACCCTTGAAGTTGCCTTCCTGGGTGGCGGTCAGGAGCGGATGCAGGACTTTGATCGGTGCCTTGAACATTTCGACGAATTCGAGCAGGCCCTGATTGGCCAGACACAGTCCGCCGGAATAGGCGTAGGCATCGGCGTCGTGCTGGGCGTAACGTTCGAGCTTGCGGATATCGACTTTGCCGACCAGCGAAGAAATATCCTGATTGTTCTCGTCGCCGGGCTCGGTCTTGGCAATCGCGATCTGGCGCAGCACCGAGGGCCGCAGGCGCACCACAGTAAAGCGCGAAATATCGCCATCGAATTCGCTCAGACGCTTCATCGCCCACGGCGACATGAGGCCGGTCAGGCGGCGCTGCGGAATGCCATATTCGCTTTCCAGCAGCGCGCCGTCCTTGTCGGGGTGAAAGAGTCCGAGGGGTGATTCGTTGATGGGCGAGCCGTGCAGGGCATAGATGGGGTATTCCTCCATCAGCGCTTTGAGCTTCTCGGCCAGCGACGACTTGCCGCCGCCGACGGGGCCGAGCAGGTAGAGGATCTGTTTCTTCTCTTCGAGTCCCTGCGCGGCATGCTTGAAGAACGCGACGATTTTCTCGACGGTTTCCTCCATACCATAGAAATCTTTGAAGGCCGGATAGATGCGCAGCACCTTGTTGGAGAACAGGCGCGACAGTTGCGGGTCCTGACGGGTGTCGATCAGTGCCGGTTCACCGATCGCGCGCAGCATGCGCTCGGCCGGCGAGGCGTAGGTCGTCGGGTCCTTGCGACACAACGCCAGATAATCGATGAGCGGGAGTTCTTCCTGGACAGTCGCGGCATAGCGATGCATGTAGTGATCGAAAATGCTCATGCGGCCTTACTCCTCGCCCACGACCGGGGCTCTATGGGGGCCAGAACTGTTGCGATGTCGTCGTCGCAACCGCAGTACTCAACCTGTATCGAGCAAAGGGCATGCCAATTAGAGTTACTACGCCGGAATGGGTTCCGTGTCGATGCGCTAGCCGGCAAAGCGGCAGGATTTTGTCGCGGGAAGGCGAATTATTGACTCTTGTCAAGGTGTTTTCACCGGGCCCAAGCGCGGGTCTGTCTGTGCCGGTCGGCACCAGCTCGGTGCGCGAAGTGCACCCGGTGTTGGAAATGGGAGATTGCGCAGCGCTGCGCCGACCGCAACGCGGCCAGGTGTCGCGGCTGGCCGAGATGGCAGCTGCGCCGCTCGCGCCGCGCGCTGCGCGGGCGAACAACAACAAGGCGAGATCTGACACCATCCCTCAGCCGCCGCGATATTCCTCCAGCGGTGGCTTACCGAGCGCGCTACGGTAATTGTTGTGAAAATGATGCAGCGCCGGTTCGTTGCGACCGAACAGGAAGTGATCGATCTTGCCGCTGTTGGCGGCGGACTGGGTCTTGGTGCCCATGAAATAGTCTTCGTGCTCGACCGTACTGATGAACAATTCAATCACCGCCGTCACATCGAAGTCCATCCGCGCGCTGACGTTTTCGGCGTCGTAGACATTGTCGCCGGTGACCGCCTTGACCTGCTCGGTCGGCGCTACCAATTGCTGTATCTGCGGCGCGCGATAGTGGGAGACCCGCGACAACGACTGACCGGTGATCTTGCGATTCGGGTAGATGCGCACCAGCACCGCCATACTGGTCAGGAACACCAGCTGTACGTTGGGAAACAGGTAGTAAGCGACAGCGCCCGCATAGGGCAGGCTCCAGTTCGCTTCGGGCTGTTGGCGCATGACGTCGAGATACTTGCTGGCCAGGCACAGCCGGTGATGGCGGCCAAATTCCTTATAGCTCATGGCGTCGCCATGCAGCAGGTTGGCCAGCGTATGGGTGTGCAATGAATTGAAGTGGTAGACCTCGCCAAAAGTGTCGTTGGCGATCTTCCAGTTGAGCGGCATGTCGAGTACCGACTCGCCCTGGTACTCGCAGCGGCCGAGTTCCCAGGCGGCGAGTTCGGCGGCCATTTCTTCGCCGAGCAAGGCATCGACGTCGAGTTCGCCATCCACTTGGGGATGGACGACTAGCAGGCCGTATTTTTCTTCCGAGGGCAGTTCGACCAGGCCATTGCAGTGCTTGTCCAGCTTGCCGAATTGCTCGGGCTGACACACGCCGAGCAGGCGGCCATCATTGGCATAGGTCCAGCCGTGGAAGGGGCAGGTGAAGCGGTTTTTCTCGCCATGAGCTTCGGTGGTCAGCTCCGCGCCACGGTGGCGGCAGGCGTTGACGAACGCGTGGAATTGGCCGTGCTCGTCGCGGGTCGCAAGGATCGGCACACCGAAGTCGTTCATGGTCAGGTAGCTGCCGGGTGTGGGCAGTTCACCCGAGAGACCCAGTACCTGCGGATGATTCTTGAAGAAGGCGTCCCATTCCTGCTCGGCGAGCGCCGGATCGGTATAGGTCGATGACGGGTTGACGACAATGCGGCCGGCATCGGCCGTGCGTTTGTTGTCGAGGTGGTCGATCAGCTCTTTGATGATTTCTACTTGCACGGACTGTTTCACAAGACTTGCTCCTTCGAACGACGGGGACCTTGGTGGCGAGATGCCGTACCGGTCGCGGTCAGCACCACGATCTTTTTCATCAGTACGGCGTGAAAGCTATCGACCGCGTCGGCGGCCAGCGTGATGTACACGTCGGCGAGCGCCGTACGGCGGAATTCTTCTATTGAGATCTGGGCAAAGGCCCACTCCCGGCAGCTGGTGCGAAAGGCGCGCAGCACCAGTTCACCGAGCAGCGGTGAGGCAATGCGGCCCGCGAGCAGCTGCGCCTCGTGACAGGCCAGCAC
Organism: Pseudomonadota bacterium; assembly: GCA_031362345.1. GTDB lineage: Bacteria > Pseudomonadota > Gammaproteobacteria > JADJYF01. Next base: position 13,857 of record JANLSI010000194.1, on the reverse strand, counting down.
ACCATCGGTAGTCAGGCGTTCGCCCCAGGCGTAGAGCTGGGTAACCTTGTCGTGGTGGGCGCCGCTCTGGTTCAGATACTCGACGGCGAGAAAGGCCGATCGGTAGTAATTCTGGTCTTCGGCGAACAGGCCCGTGGACTCGATCACGACCGCACTCGCACGGCTCAGCGCGTCGTCGCCGTGAACCGTGCGCACACGCGCTTCGATTTCGCTCAGCACCTCGGCGAACAGCGCGACCAGCACTTCCTCTTTGTTGCCCAGCAGGTTGTAGATGGTTGGCACTGTGACCTCGGCCAAGCGCGCGAGCTCGCGTAGGTTGAGTGCTTCGAAACCATGCAGGGTGAGCAGGGCACGCGCCTGCGCGAGAATGCGGTCGCGGCGTTTCTGCATGTTCTGCGCGCGCAGCTTGGTGGTCGGACGAGTCATGGGCTGCGAGTCTGGCACGCTAAAATATTTTTAACAACGATAAAGAAATATCGCGGTGCAGCAGGCGTCAAATGTGACGGCCCCTGACCAATGTGCTTCGATGTCGCAGCTGACCGTGTCATCGAAGGCCTGGCGATCTTTCAGTCGGGGATCTCTGGCTCCACCAGCAGCGCGAGCTGGGCAAGGGACTCCTGCCAGCCGAGATAACACATCTCGACGGGAATCATCGCGGGTATGCCGGTCTGGCTCACCTCAATTTCAGTGCCACAGGAAACCACTCTCAAGCTCACTATCGTCTCCATCTCGCCCGGCATATTCGGGTCATCGAACTTATCGCTATAGCGAAGCTTCTCGCCGAGCACAAGTTCGTGGTACTCGCCGCCAAAGCTGTGAGTGTTGCCGCTGGAGAAATTGGTAAACGACATCTTGAAACTGCCGCCGACGTGGCCGTCCAGATGGTGGACTGTGCAGGTGAAGCCGTAGGGCGGAAGCCACTTGGCTACTGCATCGGCATGCAGAAAAGCGCGGTAGATGCGCTGCGGCGGTGCGCGCAGGACGCGGTGTAATCGGATGGTGCCGGTGGGCATGTCGTCTCCTTACTTTGGTTCGTCGTTCGTCAGGGGTTGCGATGGTGACAAGCTGTCCGCCATTGTCAGGATCCACTGCCGCAACAGTCGGCGGCCGATAGCGCCCCACGGCGCTCACGCTGCCACCTTCGGCATAACGGTCGTGGGGTTTCACCCAGTCGGTGAGATTACGCGACGGGCCGGGTTCGTTGCGACCCTTAGGCGTCATGTCGAGAAACATGTAGATGCTGAGCAGTTCCTCAGCGCCACGCGCGAAGGCCGCGTAGGTGAGGAAGATCTCGCCAGCCTCGTTACGATGAAAGACGCTGTGGCCGGATAAGTCCTCGAGCGACCATGTAATAATCGCCGCGGCCCGCGTGGAGCCCTGGTCTTGGAGCCCCTATGAAACCCATTGCTGCTTTGATCCTCGGCCTCGTCGTGCTCAGCGCGCAGGCTGCCGAACCGACCGCACCCGCCACCCGGGCCGCACCGCCTACTACCGCCAATCAGGACGTGGCGCCGACCAAGGAAGCTCTCCTACAGGCCTTCGATGGCACCATGACTTGCTCGGCCCTGAGCGCGATCATCGCGCAATCGGCTGCGCCTAACGAAGCCTGGCGTTGGCACAATCGCTCCTTCGCGTTCGCCATACTGGCCCGCAATTTCTACCTGAATGCGCACAGCGAAAAGTTGTCCGATGACGACTTGGACAACAAGCTGACGCAGTACGCCAATTCCATGCAGGCCATGCCGCCCAAAGAGCGTGAACCCTTCGACACTGGCTGCGCACGCCGGTATGCCCAGATCGACAAGCTGTGCGAAGAAAATCACTGTCCGAATGCAGCGCCCAGCGCGCCCGCGTTCAAGCCACCGGCCGGTGCGCCGGCCACACACGCCAAATAGATCGACCGCAACCGGCCTTCAGAACAGGGCCGGTTGCGGATCATCTGCCTGTATCTCGCGAAAATTGCTCAAGCCCACCCCGGCCAGCCGATAGTGGGTGTCCGGTACGCGTTCCACTCGCGCCAGCAGTGCGAGTGCGATGGCGCTAAGTTCGGCTGCCGAGGTTGGCGGAGTCGATGGCGTATGACTGCGGGTGATGATGCGGAACTCGCTGGTCTTCAACTTCAACACCACGGTATGGGCCTGACCTTCGGCGGCATCCACGTGGCGCCACACCCGCGCCGCGAGATCTTCCAGCGCCGGAGCGACCTCGGCCAGCGGCCTGTCGACTTCAAAGGTGGTTTCCGCCGACAGCGAACGGCGCGGCTGGTCGGGGCAGACGGCGCGCTCGTCGATGCCGCGCGCCAGTTCGTACAGGCGCCGACCCTGTTTACCGAAACGCGCACTCAACTCGGCGAGCGGATGGGCGCGCAACTGCAGGACCGTAGTAATACCGAGGTCCGCCAAGGCACGCTCGGTGGCGCCCCCTACGCCCGGTAACTTGCGTACCGCCAGCGGCGCGAGGAAGTCCGCTATCTGGTGGGGCTGGATCACGAACAGGCCATCGGGTTTGCGCCAGTCCGAGGCGATCTTGGCCAGGAATTTGTTCGGTGCGACACCAGCCGAGGCATTGAGGGCGGTCTCGGCGTGGATGTCGGCGCGGATCTGTCGCGCCACGGCGGTCGCGGTCGCCAGCCCCGGTTTGTTGTGGGTGACGTCGAGATAGGCTTCGTCCAGGGACAGCGGTTCGACGAGGTCGGTATAGCGATGGAAAATCCCACGGATTTGACTCGACACCGCGCGATAGCGCGGAAAGTCGGGCGGCGTGAAGACGGCGTCAGGACACAAGCGCTCGGCGCGGGTGGCTGGCATCGCCGATCGTATGCCGAACACGCGCGCCTCGTAGGACGCCGCGCATACCACCGAGCGCGTGCCGAGCCAGGCCACGACCACCGGCCGGCCACGCCATTCGGGATGATCGCGCTGCTCGACAGACGCATAGAAGGCATCCATGTCGACGTGCACGATTTTGCGTCGCGGCGTGTGCGCCGCATCCGCGACTTGAGAGCCCTCGACGGGTGGCTTGGACATCGGCCCAGCGTAGCGGCGCCCGTGGGCCTTGGCTATCGCGTGAAGATGCAGCCTAGGTCATGGTCAGGCATCAATGCCGTGTCAGTGATGGTGCAGGGTGCGGATGCCGCTGCGGGACAGCTCTTCTTCGCGCGTCAGCAGCGCCAGCGCCGATTCGGCTGGCAGAGGTTTGGAGAACCAATAACCCTGCGCCATGCGGCAATCGAGTTCGCGCAGCTTCTGGGCCTGCTCAGCGGTTTCGACGCCTTCGGCGATGACATCCATGCCGAGCACGCGGCCGAGGGTGATCAAGGCGTCGACGATGCGGCGGTTACGCGCGCCATTGCCATTCGGCTCGCTGGACGCGGCGACGAAGGAACGGTCGATCTTGAGGGTGTCGTAGGAGAACAGATTGAGATAACTCAAAGACGAATAGCCGGTGCCGAAGTCATCAAGGTGAAATTTGACACCGATGTTCTGCAAGGTCGACAGCTCACGCAAGGTTGCGTCTTCGTGTTCCAGCAGTGCGTTCTCGGTGATCTCAAGATGCAGCGAGTGGGCCGGCAAGCCAGTCTCTTCGAGGATGGCCAAGGTGCGGGCGGCGAAGTCCGGTTCGGAGAACAAGCGGCTCGAAATATTGACGCTGATCGACAGTTCGGCAAAGGCTGGCTGGCTCAGTTGCCAGCCGCGAGTGGTGCGGCAGGCCTCGCGCATCATCCACCACGAGAGGGCGCCGATCATGCCCGATTCCTCCGCCAGTGGAATGAAATCTTCTGGCCCGATCAGTCCGCGGATCGGATGGAACCAGCGCAACAGGGCTTCGAAACCGAGCACGCGCAGATGGTCGAGCGCGACTATGGGCTGGTAGTAGGCGACCAGTTCGTTGCGCGACAGTGCCGAGCGTAGATCGGTCTCCAGCTCCAGGCGCTGCATGGCAGCTTCGTGCATTAAATTATCGAACACCGCATAGGAACCGGCGCGCCGACGTTTGGTGCGATACATGGCCAGATCGGCGTCGCGCAGCAGATCTTCCGAGGATTCGTACTTCGGTCCCGACAGCGCGATGCCGATGCTGGCGGTGGCGAAGATCTCCTTGTCGGCGATCAGAAATTTCTGCGCCAGCAGATCGTGCACGCGTTCGGCGACCAGCGTGGCTTCACCCAGACCGCTGATACTCATCAGCAGAATCGCGAACTCATCACCGCCCAGACGGGCGACGGAATCGCCCGGGCGCAGGAACATGCTCAGACGTTTGCCAATTTCAGTCAGTAGTTGGTCCCCGGCGGCATGGCCCAAGGTGTCGTTGATGGTCTTGAAACGGTCCAGATCGAGAAACAGCACGGCGAACTTGCGCTTGCTGTCGCGGCGCTGTTGTTTGAGTGCGATGTCGAGCCGGTCGAGAAACAGATTGCGATTCGGCAGACCGGTCAGACCGTCGTGCAGGGCTTCATGCACCAACATCGCTTCGGTCGACTTGCGATCGCTGATGTCAGACAGCGAGCCGGCGATGCGCGTGGCGCGGCCGGCGGCATTGCGCACCGCTACGCCGCGACTCATTACCCACAGGTGTTTGCCTTCGCCGCTGCGCATGCGGTACTCGTATTCGAAATGCGGGGTAGCGCCCTTGAGATGGGCCTGCAAGGCCTTGTTGAAGCCGCTGCGATCTTCCTCATGGATGCGATCCAACCACGGCTGTGGGGTCGCGCCGACCTCGTCGGCGCGCAGTCTGAGCATTGCCAGCCAGCGCGGCGAATAATGTACTTCGTCGCATTCCAGATCCCAGTCCCAGATGCCGTCGCGCGCACCGGCGATGGCGAGCGCGTAGCGTTCCTCGCTGGCGCGCAAGGCCGATTCGCCGTCCTGGCGCGCGATCGCATAGCGGATTGCGCGGGACAGGAGATCGGGCGCGATGTGCCGTTTGATCAAATAATCCTGGGCACCATTGCCGACTGCCGCAGCGGCGCCTTCCTCGTCCTCGACATTGGTCAGGATGATGATGGGGACGTTGGGCGCAACGGCCTTGGTACGATGCAGGTTCTCGATACCATTGCCATCGGGCAGGTTGAGATCCAGCAATACCACGTCGTAGCGACGGGTGCGCAAACGGTCGAGGCCGGCGCTGAGACGCTGAGTGTGCTCAATGCTGGCGCCGGCGAGGGCCGAGGCGGCGATCTGTTCGCGAACTAGCGCGGCTTCGACGCGGTCGTCCTCGATGAGCAAGATGCGCTTGTATTCGCGTTTCATAGGCAAGCCGTGGGCTCCCTCGAGGTCATGAGCTTCATGCGGGTCTGTCGATTTGCTTGGGTATCTGGGGTAGACGCACGAAGAAGCTGCACCCCGCGCCCTCGTTGGAAGTGACCCAGATACGACCGCCGTGACGCTCGACGATGCGCTTGCACAGGGCCAAGCCTACACCCGTTCCGGGGTATTCGTCCCGGGTATGCAGCCGCTGACCCATCTCGAACACGCGTTGCAGGAAGGGTTGTGGAATGCCGATGCCATTGTCACGGAAGGTCAACAGCCAGTCGTTGCCTTGCGGTTCAACGCTAAGTCTGATCTCAGGGTGCTCACGGCCGCGGAACTTGATGGCATTGGCCAGCAGATTCTGGAACAAGTGCAGCATCTGGTATTCGTCGCCGATGATGGCCGGCAGATGATCGACGCTGACCTGGGCGTCGGCTTCGTCGATCACGACGCGTAGGTTGTCGCAGGCCTGCTCGAAGCTAAGATTGAGATCGACCTCGACCGGCGATGAATCGCGGGCCGAGACCGCCAGGTATTCGAGCATGCTGTCGAGCATGCCACTGGCGCGCTGTGCACATTCGTGGATCTGCTGGATAGCACGCGCGCGGGTGCTGCTGTCAGCGCCTTCCTCACTGCGTTGCGCGAGGCGCGCGATCTGTTGCACCGGCTCTTTCAGATCGTGGGAGAAGACCAGTGCAATATCGCGCATCTCCTGGGCGACGGGTTCGGCAACGCCTGCCGCGGCGGGTGTGGCACTCGTGGTAGGCGCAGACGTCGCGCCGGCGCCGGGCGGCGCCGTGGCGCAACCCAGATAGCGCTCTGTGGCGGGTGCGCTGCGCACTCGCCGAACCGTCACCATAACAGTGCGCTCACCCGTACCGCGCAGGGTCAGGCTCGTCATCCCGTCGTCGTTGCGGGCGCGAAAGGCGTGCCACCGCGCGAGACTCTCGCCATCGGCCAACAGCTGTTCCAGCGGCGCACACAGCAGGCGGCCGCGCGCGAAGTCCAGGCCGCGGCTAAGTTCTTCGTTGCATTCGCTGAAGGTGCCGTCCTCGGCCAGCAGGAAGGCCGCCACAGGCAAGTTCTCAAGCGGCACGCTGCGGGTTAGCGCCGCACTGGCGCGCGCTGGCGATGCAGCGGGTTTCGTGCCGCGCGCCAGCACTTCAGCAACGATCCCCGCCAATGCCAGGTAGCCCGCACTGCTCTTGCGCGCGATACCGTCGATAGCGAGGCCGGGACTCAAGCCTTGCTCGAGGATATCGGCTTCGTGGCCGAACAAGATGATGCGCGTACTTGAATCGTGACGGCGTAGCAGTGCGAGCAGCTTGTCGCTCGCTGCCCAGCTCAGTTTCGGCGCGACTATCGCGACGTTTGGCGCTTGTTCTGTGAGGGCTTCGGCAAAGCACACCGCATCATTGGCGACGCGGATCGCGGCATAGGGGAACGTGCGCCTGAGCAACAGTTCCGCAAGCTCGGTGTCACTCACGCTGCAATCAGCGATGAGGATAGCGGGTGCGCGTAGCATTCTTATTTTTTGTAGCGATACAGTTCTTATTGTGCGTCCGATTCTAGACGAACCGGCCCGTGCTGCGACGGCCGCCAGGTCGCCCGCTGACAGTCGTTCACGTGAAGTTGACGATACTTCACGCTTGCCTGTAGGCCGCTGCGAGTTGCCGCGAATGGCACCCCCCTGCTCGAAGCGGTCCGCAGTGCAGGTCTAGCCGCGCACCGGCGGGTATTGTCTGCTCGCCCCCGGCGCGGTACAAGCCTCGTGCTGGCGACTTCCTACCGCCCGGTGCCCGTGCGTGCAGCGCTAGGCGATCAGGCCCCGCGCAGCTTGAAACGCTGGATTTTACCGGTCGCGGTCTTGGGCAGTTCGGCCAAGAATTCTATCCAGCGCGGATATTTGTAGTGGGCGAGGCGCGCCCGCACGTGCTGCTTCAGCGCCTCGACCATGGCGGCGTCAGGCGCGAAACCAGCGTTCAGCACCACGTAGGCAGCGGGCTTGATCAGTTGCTCGTCGTCGGCCCGTCCGACCACCGCCGCTTCCAGCACCGCTGGATGGTCTATCAGTGCGCTCTCGACTTCGCTGGGTGAGACGTAGATACCGCCGACCTTGAGCATATCGTCGCTGCGTCCGCAGTAGACGTAAAAGCCGTCTTCGTCGAGTCGGTATTTGTCGCCGGTGCGCGTCCACTCGCCCATGAAGGTCGTGCGGCTCTTGTCGCGATTATTCCAGTACATGCTGGCCGCGCTCGGGCCGCTGACCTGCAGTTCGCCGATATCGCCGGCGGCCACGGGCTGACCATCATCGTCGACGATGCGCGTCCCATAGCCCGGCACCGGTTTGCCGGTGGTGCCGTAGCGCAGGCAGTCCCGGCGGTTGGAGAGGAAGATGTGCAGCATCTCGGTCGAGCCGATGCCGTCGAGGATGTCCAGCCCGAAATGGCGCTGCCAGCGGCTGGCGATGTCGGCCGGCAGGGCCTCGCCAGCTGAGGTACAGCAGCGCAGGCGTAAGCGCGCAACAGCGGGCAGGGCCGGGCTCGCGAGCAGGCTCGCGTAAAGCGTCGGCACGCCATAGAAGATGGTGGGCGCGTGTTCGAGCAGGCGCTTGAAGACTGCTTCGGGGGTTGGGCGCTCGGCCATCAATACCGTGCAGGCGCCCACGCTCAAGGGGAAGGTCAGCGCGTTGCCGAGCCCGTAGGCGAAGAACAGTTTGGCGGCGGAGAACACCGTGTCGGCAGCCGTGATGCCGAGCACCGGACGGGCGTAGAGCTCGGCGGTGTGAATCAAGCTGGAATGCACGTGCACCGTGCCCTTAGGGCGACCGGTCGAGCCGGAGGAATAGAGCCAGAAGCAGGCATCGTCGGCTAGGGTCGGTGCGATGTCGTCGGCGGGGACGACGGTTTCCATGAGTGTGGTGAGGCTGTACTGACCAGCAGCCTCGCCGCCCGCGACTATCACTTGGCGCAAGCCCGCTACGCGCTTGAGCAGGGGTTCGAACAGCGGCAGCAGCGGCGCCGACACAATGGCGACGGTTGCGCGGCTGTCGGCCAGCATCCAGGCGTAGTCCTGGGCAGTCAGCAGGGTGTTGACCGCTACGGGCACGACGCCGGCGCGGATTGCGCCGAGAAAAGTTGCCGGCCAGTCGAAGCTGTCGTGCATGCACAAAAGCACGCGCTGCTCGGCGATTAGGCCGGCCGCCTTGAGTAGCGCCGCCACCCGTGCGCTGGCGCGGTCCAGATCGGCAAAGCTGTAGCGCCCGTGGTCGTCGATGTAAGCAATCCGTTCGCCGCGTCCCGGACCGAGATTGCGCGCGATCAGATCCCAGGCGGCGTTGTACTCGCGCGGCACATCGACGCGTGGCGGCGAGACCTCGTGATCGGCGTGGCTCAACATCACCGCGCCCATCGTTTGGCGCAGCAAGCGGCAGGCGCGTGCCTCACGGCTGCCGCGCCGAACATCAGTATTCCGGCGCGAGGGCCAGACGCAGACCGTCCAGGCTGTCGTCGTAATCGATCTGGCAGGCGAGCCGCGAATTGGGCTGGAAATGGCCAGTGTCTTCGACCATCACCTGTTCGGCCTCGCCGCGCGGCTGCAGTCGCGCCGCCCATGCCTCATCGACATAGACATGACAGGTCGAGCAGATGCACTGGCCGCCGCAGATCGCCTCCACGGGCAGATTGGCGTCGCGCAGGATCTCCATCAAGTTAGTGCCGCGACGAGCGGGCAGCGTATGCAGCTCGCCTTCGCGATCGGTAGCGTAGACAGTGCCCATTGCTTAAATACGTACGTAAGGAAAATCGATGGGCTGATTATTGATGCCCAGCCGCGGCGGCGCAATCCAGCGCGCGTAACGCCCCGGCTCAACGACCTGCTCCATCAGCGATTGCACGTATTCATGATCGGCCTGTTTGGGCAGCCATTCGTCGGCCCGTGCGGCAAAGCTTGCGGCATCCAGCACCGTGCCGTCCGGCGTGACGGGCGCGTTGGTGAACTGGCCGATGGCGCGATGGAATGCGCGATGGGGCAGTTTGATGGTGAAGGGTATGCCGGCCTCGGCAATGAGCTTGTTCCACCTGTCGACACCGCGCTGGCAGTCGGCGATGTAGTCGTCGCGCAGACGCTCGTTGATGGCGGTCAGAGCCGACACTTCGATCTGCGCAAGCCGGCCGTCCTGCCACTGGGTGATGCCATAGGCATCGGACTTCAATTGGTGATCGTCCTTGATGCGCGATTCCAGGTAGCGGCCTTTCAGACCCTGGGTGTAATAATTGGCGGCGTTGGTCGAGATCTCCGAGCCGAACAGATCTTCCGATACGCTGAAATGGAAGTTGACATATTTTTGCAGAGTCGGCAGATCGATGGCGCCGAACTTGCGTACGTCATCGGTCTTGTGTTCGCGCATCACGTCGCAGGCCTTCTGAATCACACGCGCCACGCCGGTCTCGCCGACATACATATGGTGCGCTTCCTCGGTCAGCATGAACTGGCAGGTGCGCGCCAGCGGATCGAAGGCCGACTCGGCCAAGGACGCGAGCTGATACTTGCCGTCTCTATCGGTGAAGAAGGTGAACATAAAGAACGACAGCCAATCGGGTGTGCTCTCATTGAAGGCGCCGAGGATCCGCGGTTTATCCGGGTCGCCGGAACGGCGTTGCAGCAGTTCTTCAGCTTCTTCGCGGCCATCACGGCCGAAATGCGCCATCAGCAGATAGACCATCGCCCACAGGTGGCGGGCTTCCTCGACATTGACCTGGAACAGGTTGCGCATGTCGATGAGCGAAGGCGCGGTGGCCGCCAGCCGGCGCTGTTGTTCGACCGAGGCCGGCTCGGTATCGCCCTGGGTCACAATCAGCCGACGCAGGGGACCACGGTATTCACCAGGCACTTCCTTCCACACGGGTTGGCCCTTGTGATCGCCGAAATTGATCACGCGATGCTCGGCGTCGTTCTCGGCGAGGAAGACGCCCCAGCGGTAGTCCGGCATCTTGACGTGATCGAAATGCGCCCAGCCCTGCTTGTCGACACTAACGGCGGTGCGCAGATAAACGTCCTTATCCTGGTACTGAGTCGGGCCCTGCTGGGTCCACCAGTCCATGAACTTCGGATGCCAGGATTCCAGCGCACGCTTCAATTTGCGGTCGGCGGCGAGGTCGACATTGTTCGGAATGAGTTCGCTGTAATCGACATTGCTCATGGGCTGGTCCTTTTTTGCGCGTGCTAGACGCGGCGTTTCTGAAACTGCGGGCGCTGGCCGCTGCCGTACAACACCAGCGCACCGTGCTCACCGACCGCATTGGGACGCTGAAAGATCCAGTTCTGCCAGGCCGATAAGCGCGAGAAGATTTTCGATTCCATGGTCTCGGGGCCGGGGAAACGCAGACTCGCCTCCATGCCGCTCAGGGCATCGGGCGAGAAGCCGGCGCGCGCTTCGATGACCATGCGCAGCTCGTCTTGCCAGTCGATGTCGTCGGGTGTGAAGGTCACCAGGCCGAGCGCGTCGGCGCTTGATGCGGCGAGCGGCTTGCCGATGCTCTGCTCCAAGGTCGCGATGCCGGCGTCGTTGTTCTGAAAGCGTGCTTCGATGCGAGTGATGCCGGTTACCAGCGGATAACGACCGAAATTGAATGAGTTCAGGGTGAGCGCGGCGGGCGGTGCTTCGTCACCTTCGAACTGGCCGGCAAGCATGTAGCTCTGATCGGCGGCCAGTACGAATTCCAGTAGCGTGCCAGCGAAGCAGCTGCCGGGCTCGACGGCGGCAATCAGACTGCGTGCCGAGACATCGATGCGCTTCAGCACGCGGCGTGTGAACAACAGCACTTCACGGATGAACCAGTGATCAGCGTTGTTCTCCAGCACTTCGTCAGCGTCCAGCACGGCCTGCGCATCGCCTTCGCTCTTGAAGATCCAGGTGCCGATTTCTTCCTCGTTGAAACGCAGATGCAGAATGGCATCGTCGACCTCGCGCATGATGGCGAGCGGCCAGAAATGCGCGCCTTCAGCGAGGATGGCTTCCAGCTTGGTCGGCACGGGTGTGGTGGGCGCCTTCAAGATGAAGGTCGCGGCGCGCAGTTCGCGATCGATACTGATAGCCAGATGGCTGTACTCGATACTGTCTGCCTCGATGTGACGCGCGAACGGTGTCAGTGCGATACCGGCCGCATGACCGGGGCGATCGGATCGCGCGGCGTGGGCCGTGGCACGGGCACGCACTTCTTCGTCAAACGACGAAGACGGTATCACCGCATCGACCAGATGCCATTCGACCGCACGTTTGCCGCGTACGCCTTCCTCAACCGTGCAGAAGAAATCCGCGCGATCGCGGCGCACATGGCGCTTGTCGACCAGACGGGTCAGACCGCCGGTGCCGGGCAGCACTGCGAGCAGCGGCACTTCCGGCAGCGACACGGCGCTCGCGCCATCGTCGGCCATGACGATCTCGTCGCAAGCCAGCGCCAGTTCATAGCCGCCGCCGGCGCAGGAGCCTTTCACTGCCGCCAGATAGAACTGGCCTGAGTGATGGGTGGCGTCTTCGATGCCGTTGCGCGTCTCGTTGGTGAACTTGCAGAAGTTGACCTTGTGGCCGTGGCTGGCGCGGCCCAGCATCTTGATGTTGGCGCCGGCGCAGAACACCCGCTCGTGCTTGGAATGCACCACCACGCAGCCTACTTCGGGATGCTCGAAACGCAGGCGCTGCACGGCGTCGTGCAGTTCGATGTCGACGCCAAGGTCATAGGAATTGAGCTTGAGCTCATAGCCCGTACCAATCGTGGCTTGCTCGTCGACCGCCAGCCCGAGCCAGGCGATATGGCCATCGATCTCAAGTTGCCAGTGATGGTAGCGCGCGGGATCGGTGCGAAAATCAATGACGCCGAGCGGCGTCACGGCGTGATCTGAACTACTCATCAGGCGAGTGCCTCCACGGGTTTGTGCAAGGCGCGCACCGGCTCGCGGGCGAGCAGGTTACGCAGGGTGGTCTGGATGTCAGCGCTGCTGGTGTCGAGCGTCGCATCGGCGCGCCCATAGAGCGCGGCGCGTTCGGTGAGTATGCGTTTCAAGTCTGCCATCGCATGGCGGTGATCGGCCATCGGCCGATGATCACCCTGGGCGATGACGCGCTCCATGTGTTGGCGCGGCGTGGCTTTGAGCCACACCGTAAAGCAGCTTTCGAGCAGCAGCTCGAAGGTCTCGGGTTCCGACACCAAGCTACCGCCGGTCGCAATCACGGCGCGGCTGTGGCGCACCAGGGTCGCACTCAAAGCCTGACGCTCAAGACTCCGGTAGGCGAGCTGACCCCCCTGGGCGAAGATCTCACTGGTCGCCATGCCGGCCGCGCGCTCGATTTCCTGGCCGAGTTCGACGAAAGGCAGCCCTAAACGTTTGGCGAGTGCCGCGCCCAGCGTGCTTTTGCCGGCACCGCGCAAGCCTATCAGCGCGATATGGCTGCGATGTTGCGGGGTCTGGCGCACACCACCGCGCACTAAGGCCGCCCAGCGATCGAGTTGCTCGGGGTTGGCGCCACGCAGGCGCTCTCGCCACAGGAGATAGCCCGGCGGCTGCTCGCTCTGCTGATCCACTAAGTCGTCGATAGCGATGTGCATGGCCTCGGCGACCGCCTTCAGGACCAGGATGGAGGCATTGCCCTTGCCGCTTTCGAGCTGAGCGAGATAACGCTCGGAGACGCCCGAGGCGGTGGCCAGTATGCGTCGTGACATGCCGCGCTGGGCGCGCACGCGACGCACCCGCCCGCCGAGCAGGCGCAGGTAATCGGCACTGGAAGAAGGCTGCGAAGGCGTCATCGGCGTGCTATGTGTTCCGAGAAATAATGCATGAAACCGTCCAGTTAGTACTGCAATATAGTTCATGTTCCTGAAGCCTGGCAAGCCATGCGCCGGCACTCAAGTCACCCACTGCGGCGCCGCGTGCTCACGGCCCAATGTTCCAATGGTCATGATCCGGGCGGCTCTCTATACTCGCCGCCGCTGCAACACCCCAGCGCGGAGCGCGCGATGAATCTGCTGCAAGGTCGCCGTCGATGACAGCGCTGCTGGCCGCCGACGAGCCGACACCGGTCATACACGAACGCCCCAGCGCCGCCTCGCCCTTCCTGATCAGCTGTGATCACGCCGGCAATCTGATTCCGCGCAGCTTGGGCGATCTCGGCATGTCGGCCACTGATCGCGCGCGGCACATCGCCTGGGACATTGGCGCCTTGGGCGTGGCGCGCGCGCTGGCGCAATTGCTCGACGGCGAACTGGTTGCGCAGCGCTACTCGCGCCTGGTCATCGATTGCAATCGTCCGCCCGACAGCGATGAGCTCATTACCACGCGCAGCGAGGCCACCGACATCCCCGCCAACCGCGATCTCCCGGCCGCCGCGCGCGCGGCGCGTACGTCGCTCATCTACGCGCCCTACCACGACCAGTTGCGCGCGCTGCTCGACGCTCGCGCGAGCCGCGGTCGCGCGACCATCTTCGTCGCCGTACACAGTTTCACGCCGGTCTATCTTGGCCAGGCGCGGCCGTGGCAGCTCGGCATCCTGTCCGGTGACGATCGACGCCTCGCTGATCCCATGCTCGAATTTCTGCGCAGCCATAGCGATTTG
>JANLSI010000191.1:0-5683 GCA_031362345.1 Pseudomonadota bacterium | reverse complement strand
CGGGCCAGGGCGTGCGCACGCGCATTTCCGACGATCGGGTCTGGCTGCCCTATGCCGTCGCCCACTATGTCGAGACCACCGGTGATAGCTCAGTGCTTGAGGAACAGGTGCCGTTCATCGAGGGCCCGGCGCTGCGCGCTGGTGAGCACGATGCCTTCTTCCACCCCGCCGTCTCGGCTGAGCAGGCGTCGCTTTTCGAGCACTGCGCCCGCGCCCTCGACCAGAGTCTCGCGGTCGGCGAGCACGGCCTGCCGCTGATCGGCACCGGCGACTGGAATGACGGGATGAACCGGGTCGGGGAGCTGGGCCGGGGCGAAAGCATCTGGCTGGGCTGGTTTCTGTACGCGACGCTGGAGGCGTTCGTGCCGCTCGCCCGGCGTCAGGTTGACGAAGTGCGCAGCGCACGGTGGAGTGCCCACGCAACGGCACTCAAGGGCGCGCTTGAGCGGGAGGGCTGGGATGGCAACTGGTATCGCCGGGGTTACTTCGATGACGGCACGCCGCTCGGATCAGCGACCAGCGACGAATGCCGGATCGACTCCATCGCCCAGTCCTGGAGCGTTATCTCCCGGGCAGCGGAACCGGGGCGCACGACCCGGGCCATGGCGGCGCTGGATGAGCAGCTCACACGACGCGACAGCGGGCTGGCCTTGCTGTTCGCACCGCCGTTCGACCGTACACCCCTCGATCCCGGTTACATCAAGGGCTACCCACCCGGGATTCGGGAAAACGGCGGGCAATACACCCACGCTGCGGTGTGGGCGGCGATGGCCTTTGCCAAGCTCGGCGACAGCCGCCGCGCCTGGGAACTGTTGGCGATCATCAATCCCATCAATCACACCCGCAGCGCAGACGCGGTCGCGGTGTATAAGACCGAACCCTATGTGGTGGCAGCCGATGTCTATGGCGTCGCGCCGCACAGCGGACGGGGCGGTTGGAGTTGGTATACCGGCTCGGCCAGCTGGCTCTATCGTCTGATGGTCGAATCGCTACTGGGCCTCGACGTGGCCGGCGACCGTCTGCGCCTGAACCCTTGTCTGCCGGCGGAGTGGCCGGGCTATACACTGGATTATCGTTATCGCGCGACCCTCCACCGCATCGTGGTGCGTCAGCAGGTAACGGCGGCCGACACCGCGAGCAGCACCCTCACCCTCAGCCTCGATGGTGTCGTGCAGAACGACGGCAGTGTGGTGCTGGCCGACGACGGACAGGACCATCACATCGATGTCCTCATACTGCGCGTGGTCGAAACGCCTAGGTTGGCGGCGTGACACGCCCGCCAGCCGGGACTGCGCCGCGTGACAGCAACGCCCACGCGTCGAGGGCAATCTGCTCGGCTTCCTCACTGCACTCGACACGTACTGCGCAGCGCGAGTGTGGCGCCGCAATGGCGCCGCGCCCGACACCGTTGAGTGCCTCATCCAGGACAATACCCAACCACGCCAGGCCGCTACAGATCATCGCCCGCACCACGCCATCGTGCTCACCGATGCCACCGGTAAATACCAGCAGGTCGATACCTTCGAGCGCCGCGCTCATCGCCGCTATCTGCTTACGTACGGCATAACAAAACAGTGCAATGGCGAGCTGCGCCGCTGGCTGTGTTGCCGCCACGGCATGCAGCTGGCGCATATCGCCGCTGATGCCGGAAATGCCGAGCAGTCCTGAGCGATGGTCGATCAATTCTTCGAGCATCGCCGCGTCGTAGCGTTTCTCGCGCAGCAGGTAGATGAGCACACCGGGGTCCAGATCACCGCTGCGCGTGCCCATAGTCACGCCGCCGCTCGGTGTCAGGCCCATGCTGGTGTCGATGGACTTGCCGTGTTTGATTGCGGTGAGACTGGCGCCACCGCCGAGATGGGCAATGACCACCCGCGCGGGCAGATTGTCGCCAAGCTTGCGCACTATCGAGGCGCAGGACAGACCATGGAAACCGTAGCGCTCGATGCCCGCGTCGCGCAGCGCGGCGGCGATGGGCAGGGTGCGAGCAAGCGCCGGCAGGGTGACATGGAAGCTGGTATCGAAACACGCTACGTGAGGGATGGCCGCGAAGGTGGCGAGCGCAAGGCGCACCACGGCGAGCGCCGGCAGGCCATGCACGGGCGCGAACGCACAGGCCGCGTCGAGCTGGCGCAAGACCGGCGTATCGATCACGACCGCATGACGAAAGGCCGACCCGCCATGCACGATGCGGTGCGCGACCATGTCGGGCGCGGCCAGGCCGTAGGCAGCGAGCGCGCTGACAATGCGCCTTAGGGCGCCTTCCGCATCGGCGAAGAAAGCCGCCTCGTCGAGCACCACCCGTTCGTGGTTGCGGAGGTGGAAACGGCCGCGCTCGGCGGCGATCGCCTCGGCCGCCCCCCACCATAGCGGCACCGCGCCGCGCCCATCGACATCTAACAGCGCGAACTTCAGTGAAGAACTGCCGCTGTTGAAGACCAACACCTGCAGTGGGGGCGGTGGCGTCAAGACGTCCAACGCCAGTCGCGGATCGCGGGCAAGTCTTCGCCATACAAACTAACGTGGAGTTTGTGCTCTTCGATACTGGTCCAGTAGCGCCCGCGCGCCATTTCGACCCGGTCGTGCAGACGCGGCAGGCGCTGGATGGCATCGAAGGCGAGCTGGAAACGATCGAGATTGTTCAACACCACCATGTCGAAAGGCGTGGTGGTGCTGCCTTCTTCCTTATAACCGCGGACATGGATGTTGGTGTGGTTGCGACGGCGGTAGGTGAGCTTGTGCACCATCGTTGCATAGCCATGGAAGGCGAATACCACCGGTTTGTCGACAGTGAATAATTCGTCGAAATCGCGATCGTCGAGACCGTCGGGATGTTCGGTCTGCGGGGCCAGCGCCATCAGGTTGACGATATTCACCACTCGCACGCGGATGTCCGGCACGTAATCGCGCAGCAGACAGACGGCGGCGAGGGTCTCCAAGGTCGGCACGTCGCCGGCGCAGGCCATCACCAGCTCAGGATCGTCCTCTGCCGTGCTCGCCCACGACCAGATGCTGGCGCCGGCCACGCAGTGCTGCACAGCGGCGTCCATCGTCAGCCACTGCCATTCGGGCTGCTTACCGGCAACGATGAGATTGATACGGTCGCGACTGCGCAAGCAATGATCGGTGACCGCCAGCAGGGTATTGGCATCCGCTGGCAGATAGATGCGCACCACCGCCGGGCTTTTGTTCGCCACGTGATCGATAAAACCCGGATCCTGATGCGATAGACCGTTCTGGTCCTGCCGCCAGACATGGGAGGTGAGTAGATAGTTGAGTGAGGCGACGGGTTGGCGCCAGGGGATCTTGCGACAGACCTTCAACCACTTGGCATGCTGGTTCAGCATCGAGTCGATGATGTGCACGAAGGCTTCGTAGCACGAAAACAGTCCGTGACGACCGGTCAGCAGATACCCCTCCAACCAGCCCTGACACAGATGCTCGCTCAGCACCTCCATGACGCGGCCGTCGACGCTGAGGTCGAGATCGTTGGCGTCGGTCTGCGCCATCCAAGTCTTGCCCGACACTTCATAGATGGCCTGCAAGCGGTTGGAGGCGGTCTCGTCCGGACCGAAAACGCGAAAATTGGCGGCCGTGAGGTTCAATTTCATGACGTCGCGCAGATAACCGCCCAGCACCCGCGTGGACTCCGCCATCACGCCACCCGGTGTCGCCACGCTTAGCGCGTAGTCGCGGAAATGCGGCAACACCAGTGGCCTTAGCAGTTGGCCGCCATTGGCGTGGGGATTGGAGCCCATGCGTCTTTGACCGGTCGGCGCGAGCGCGGCCAATGCTGCGTGTAGCTTGCCGCTGGGGTCGAACAATTCCTCAACGCGATAACTTCTGAGCCAGCTTTCGAGCAGGGCCAGATGGCCGTCTTGATCGAAATCGGTGATCGGCGCCTGATGCGCACGCCAGGTGCCTTCGACCGGCAAACCATCGACCGTTGCTGGCCCCGTCCAGCCCTTGGGCGTGCGCAGCACGATCATCGGCCAGCGCGGGCGCGGCGGCACGCGCGGCCCATCCGCGTGTCGCGCCACGGCCTGGATGTCATGAATCTGCGCCAGCACGCTGTCGAGCGCGCTGGCCAAGGCTTGATGCACCGTCAGCGGATCGTCGCCTTCGACGTAATAGGGTTGGTGGCCATAGCCGCGCAGAAGCTGGCTCAGCTCTTCGCGATCGATGCGTGCCAAGAGTGACGGATTGGCAATCTTGTAGCCGTTCAAATGCAGGATAGGCAAGACCGCACCGTCGCGCGCCGGATTGAGAAACTTGTTGGAATGCCAGCTGGTGGCGAGTGCGCCGGTTTCCGCTTCACCGTCGCCGATGACGCAGGCGACGATGAGCGAAGGATTGTCAAAGGCCGCGCCATAGGCGTGGGCCAATGAGTAACCGAGCTCGCCGCCTTCGTGGATCGATCCTGGGGTATCGGCCGACACATGACTCGGTATGCCGGCCGGCCAGGAAAACTGTCGGAACAGGCGCTGCATGCCGTTGCGACTTTGTTCAATGGCGGGATAGTGCTCGGTATAGGAACCTTCGAGGTAGGTATGGGCCACCACTCCCGGCCCGCCATGGCCGGGGCCGGTAACGAAAATCATATTCAGATCATGTTGCTTAATCAGGCGGTTCAAGTGCACATAGATCAAGTTCAGACCCGGCGTGGTACCCCAATGACCGAGCAGACGCGGTTTGATGTCGGTGCGCCGCAGTGGTACCTCCAGCAGGGGATTGTCCTGCAGGTAGATCTGTCCGACCGCGAGATAGTTGGCCGCGCGCCAATAGGCATGCATGTCTTGCAACTGCTGGGCGGTCAAGGCTTCTGACATAGTCATCTCGCGAGTGGGCAGTCGATGGTGGGTAGAGAGTCGGCGCGTTGAGCATGCGCGGTGCTGCCTGGCGAGCCACGGTAGGCTAAAACTCAACGCGCCCACGGTCGGTGCGGCTCCACGCATATGTTTCACGACGCGCATGGATTCGTGAGAGGCGCCAACGGCCGCTCAGGGGCAGTCGAAGGCAAAGATTACTTCCGCCAGGGTCCTAAGTGTTGCGGCGCACCGACGCCTGCCTGGTCCTTAACGTGCGCCCATCAGATTTATTCCACCGCTAGCTTGGCGCTCACGTACGCGATGTGCCGACGACTCGTGCTGCGCGAGAAGAAGTGTGTGAAGCACCGGCAACTTGTCACGGCTATGAATCACCAAGGTTTTCCTTCGCTGCGGCGCGTCCGCAGTTCTAAGCTCCGCCGCGTAAGTTCCGACGCCACGAGCATCCCATCATTCGCGCGGGACGGAGTTAACAGTATGACGAAATCATTATTCGCATTTTCCCTGGTGACGCTCGGCAGCGTCGCTGTGGCGCAGGCTGACGGCATGCCGCCCTATACCCTCGATCCCGGCCCTCATGCCGGTAATTATGAAGCGACCTTGACCGGCACCGGTCAGTCCGATGACGAATTCGATCGCTCGAATTTCGGTGTGACTGGCTCGCTCGGCTACTACTACACCAAGAACTGGTTGTTCAGTGTGAAGCAGGGCCTGCAGGCGAATGACGACGGCGACGCCACGCTGATCAATTCACGCACCATGTTCCAGGCCGCCTATCAGTGGGATCTGGCCAAATGGCAGCCCTATCTCGGTTTGAACGCCGGTGGTGTCTATGGCGCCGGCATCCACGATGAGGC
>JANLSI010000170.1:0-10242 GCA_031362345.1 Pseudomonadota bacterium | reverse complement strand
TTCATGAAAGGCACGCCGCAATTCCCGCAATGCGGCTTTTCGATGCGTACCATCGAAGCGCTGAAAGCCTGCGGCGTGGATTTTCATGCCGTCGATATACTAGCCGAGCCGGAGATTCGTCAGAACCTGCCCCGCTTCTCCGACTGGCCGACCTTTCCCCAGGTATTCATCAATGGCGAACTGGTAGGCGGTTGCGACATCGTATTGGGCATGTACCAAAACGGTGAACTACAGCGCCTCGCCCAGGACGCCATCGCCTGAGGGCGTAAAGCGCTCCTCTGCCGTGCGCGCCGCTTGCCCCGGCGCCGCACCTCCCGGCCACCGCCGAGCGTCGGCTCAGCTCAAGACTTCATCCACAAACACGCCCCGCGACTGACCTTGTCGACGACCTTGAGCGCGCGCTGGTGAGCCTCGACGTCCTCGGCACTCGGCGCCACCACGGTCAGTTGCGCCGGTCTCTGCACCGGTTTGGTCAGGCCACCACGCTGGCGGTCGCGCAGGTGCCCGGCATCGAGTTCGAGGGTGGCCTGACCGCCAGTCATCGCCAGGTAGACTTCCGCCAGCAACTCGGCGTCGAGCAAGGCGCCGTGGCGTTCACGGTGCGCGTTATTGATCTCGTAGCGCCGGCACAATGCGTCAAGACTGTTGCGCTGCCCGGGATGCATTTCGCGCGCGAGGGGCAGGGTGTCGAACACCGTGCAGTAATCTTCCGTGCGCCCCCATGCCGGGCCCAGCAGTGCGAGCTCTCTATTGAGGAAGCCAACATCAAAAGGCGCGTTGTGGATCACCAGTTCCGCGCCGCGCACGAACTCCAGGAACTCCGTAGCGATGTCGGCGAAGGGCGGACGTTCAGCCAAGTCGGCCAAAGTAATGCCGTGCACTTCCATTGCGCCTGCATCAATTTCGCGTTGCGGATTGATGTACTGCTGATAGCGCCTATCGGTCAGGCGGCGGTTGACTATCTCCACGCAGCCGATTTCGATGATGCGGTGGCCTTGAGATGACTCCAGACCAGTAGTTTCGGTATCAAGAACTATTTGACGCATGCGCTTCTCCTCCAGCGTCGCGGTTCAGGACGCCTCAAGCATTTCATCAATGGCGGCATTGGCCAGCCGGTCCGCCAGTTCATTATCGACGTGGCCAGCATGCCCGCGCACCCAGAACCACTGCACGTCATGGCCGCCGCTGGCGTCATCGAGCTGCTGCCAAAGGTCGACGTTCTTGACCGGCGTGCGGCCGGCAGTCTTCCAACCGCGCTTCTTCCAGCCGGGCAACCATTGCGTGATGCCGTTCTTTACATATTGTGAATCGGTATGCAGATGAACGCGACTGCGTCGCGTCAGTGCGCGCAAGGCCTCGATGGCTGCAGTCAGCTCCATACGATTATTGGTGGTCGCCGCGGTGGCGCCCATGACCTGACGCTCGTGGCCACGGTAACGCAGCAATGCGCCCCAGCCGCCGGGCCCAGGATTACCGCGACAGGCACCGTCTGTATAGATTTCGACGACGTCCGCTTCAGTGCTCATGAAGGTCGGTGCCTGCGGCCGCCGGCAAGCCGGCGCGGGTGCTGGGTTCGATGACGCTGCCCGCGACCAAACGACGACGCTGGCGCCAGCTCGCGCGCAGGGGTGTGAGCCCCTCGACGCGCTTGCGCGCGACGACCAGATAGACATTGCCGAACGGCGGCCAGCAGTACGCGCCCAAGCGTTCCATGAATTCAAGGAGTCGATTGACGCGCTCACGACGTACAGGCGGCCGATAGCTGTCACGCTCGACATGCAGAATGTCGAAGCCCAGCAGCTTAAGCCAATCCTTAACGCGCGCTGCGCCGATGAAGTGACCGTGCCAAGGGACAAGTCCTTGCCATCGGGTCACCAAGGACCGCAGTCCGAACCAACTCCAGGGATTAAAACCGAGCATGACCAGATGGCCCTCGCCGATCAGTACCCGTTCAACTTCGCGCAACACGCGATGGGCGTCGAGCGCGTATTCGAGCACGTGGGGTAACACGACGACGTCAATTGAATTCGGTGCCAACGGCAACGCATCCTCGATGCAATGCATGTCCGCATTGGCGTTCAGTGTGTGGCCGAGATCGATACGCACTTTATGGCTGATGCGGCTCCCATCCAGCAGTCCGTCGAGGTGATGACAGCCGAGCTGCACGATATGAAAACCGAACAAGTCGGGCAGGAAACGCTCAAGCAACTGCCGTTCGACGGCCGCGATCAGGGTGCCCGGAGGGGCCTCATACCAAGCCCGCAAGTCCGCTACAAGACGCGCATTGCCGAACCCTTCAACAGAATTTATTTTCATTTAAAACAAACAGATAAAGATTAGATCACTCGCCTTCTTCAGGCCCCGAAACGGTTCGAAGCTTGGCACGGCCAGAGGCGAGGGCGCAATGTCAAGGGTTGACCTCGCCCCCCAGGCCTTCCTACATTACCGCCCATGTTGGGGGGAAACCACATCAGATTAGGGGCGATTATCGGCCTCATCAGCGTCGTGCTTTTCGGCTGCACGGTGCCGGTGCCGTTCGTCCACGACCCAGCGCAACCCGCGCCGCAAATCACGCCTGCTGCTTCGTCCTTGGCCAAAGAAACGAAACCCCCAGCGCCGCTCACCGCAACGCTGCCGCAAGCGCCGGTCGAGGGACCGGATTTATGGCGCAAGATTGGCGATGGCCTCACGCTGCATCTGTCCCCTCATCACCGTCCCATCGATCCGTTGTCGCGCCTGCCCTATGGCAAGCGCGTCATCGAAACAGCATCCGCCCAGTCTGAGCCCTATCTGCACTTCATCGTCGCTGAACTTGAGAAACGCAAGCTGCCCTACGAACTTGCGCTCATCCCTCTGCTCGAAAGCGGTTTCAATCCAGCCGCCGGTTCGAATGCAGGGCCGGGTGGCCTGTGGCAAATGATTCCGGCTACCGGTCAGCGCTTCGGCTTGCAACAGACTACCTGGTACGACGGTCGCCGCGACGTGGTGGCCAGCACGCAGGCGGCGCTGCACTACTTCGAGAAACTGCAGGTCGAATTCGACGGCGACTGGCTGCTCGCGATTGCAGCTTACAACTGCGGCGAACGCACGGTTGCACAAGCGCTAGAGCGCAACCGCAAGCGCGGCCGACCCACCGATTTCTGGTCGCTCGGCCTGCCGGGCGGCACGCGCAGCTATGTAGAGCGTCTGCTGAACGTCGCCGCCGTGGTCGCCGATCCAGCCGTTTATGGCGTCCGGCCCACGATTGTGCGCGACCGTCCCTATTTCGACGTCGCAGAGGTCGGTAGCAACTTGCCCTTGGCGCGTATCACGGTGGCCAGTGGCTTCGCCGCCGACGAGTTCCGCGCCCTCAATCCCGGCTTGTTAAGACACACGACGGTGGCCGGCGCGACCCGCGTGTTGGTCGCCCCTGGGCGTGGTGACGAGATGACACTGGCGCTCTCCTCAGTCTCCGACGAGGTGCGCCGCCTGCCCGCCGTCGCGACCGTGGTCGAGACTGCGGCACCGAGTGCTGCGCCACGACGTGAATACACTGTGCGCGCTGGCGAGTCGCTGTCCTCGATTGCGGCCAAGGCCAGTGTCTCTGTGCGTGCGCTGCGTGAACGCAATCACTTGAGCGCCACGCATCTGCGTCTCGGCCAGGTACTGCGTTTACCCGCTAGCGACAAGGGCGTGGCAGCGACGGCCGGCAACGCCGCTGCGCCGGTCAAGGCGCCGATGCCGGTCAACACCGCGACGCCCGTTATGCACGTGGTCGCCAACGGCGATAACCTGTGGGACATCGCGCGCCAGTATCACGTGAGTGCCGAAGCGCTCGCTAAAGCCAATGGGCTGACCTCCCGTGCCGTGCTCAAACTTGGCCAGAAACTGCGTTTGCCGGGTCGCGCACCGCCCCGTGAGATGCCCGCCAGCCTGGTCCTGGCGGCCGCCGACAACGTCGAAGACATGGGCTATCGAGTCCGGCAAGGGGATTCTCTGTGGACGATTTCGCGCCGCTTCAATGTCTCGGTCGATGCGCTGAAGAAATGGAACCGCCTGCCGATCCGCAGCGCGCCGCTGCGACCCGGCCAACACTTGGTGGTAAACGGCGAAACCTGAGTTTGACGCGGCCCGCCGCGCCGTCATCGGCGCTCGCTCTTTGAGTCGCGCGCGATGATGCACCCGCGCAGCACGGTGCTACCCGTGGCGCTGCTGCGCCGACTCGCCGCCGCTGTGCTCGGCGTGCTGCTACGGGTGCGCGTTAGTGGCCTCGAACACCTGCGCGCGGCCGGTCCGCGCCTATTGCTAGTCGCTAACCATCTCTCATTGGCCGACGGCCTGCTGCTGTTCCTGTTCCTGCCCACGACCCCGGTCTTTGCCGTCAGTCCGAGCACTGCACGGCGGTGGTACGTGCGCCCGCTGCTCGCTTGCATCGACTGGCACGAACTCGACACCTTGAACGCCGCCGCCATTAAGTCGCTGACCCATCTACTGCGCGAAGGTCGGGCGGTGATGATCTTTCCGGAGGGGCGCAGCACGACGACCGGATCACTGATGAAGGTTTACGACGGGCCGGCCGTGATCGCCGACCGAGCCGACGCCGACATCCTGCCCATCGCGCTCGACGGTCCTCAGTATTCCTACTTCTCTGCGCTGGCTGGCCTGCTACGCCGGCGCTGTCTACCGGCCGTCTCGATTACGGTGCTGCCCGTGCGCAAGCTCGTCATTCCGGCCGGGGCGCGCGGTGCCGACCGGCGTGCCTATGCCACCGACGCTCTGCTGGGCGTGATGCACGAGATCGCCTATGCCGCCGTCTTCCGACGTGAATCCCTGTTCACCGCCGTGGTCCGCGCCGCGCGCAGTCACGGCATGGGCCAGACCATCATCGAAGACGCCAGCGGTGCGCGCCTGCGTTACCGCGATCTGATTACTCGCGCCTTGGTGTTGGGCGGCGCCATTACGCGCCAGCTCGCCGATCGCGAGCGGGTCGGCATCCTGTTGCCCAGCACCGCCGCAGCGGTGGTCACGGTACTGGCCTGCGCAGCCCACGGGCGCCAGGCCGCGATGCTGAACTTCACGGCCGGCGCGCGCGGCCTCGTTACTGCCATCGAAACCGGCAATGTGCGCTTGGTGGTGACTTCGCGTGCCTTCATAGAAACGGCCGGGCTAGGCGCCGAAGCGGCCGCCATCGAAAGCCAGGCGCGTCTGCTCTACCTCGAAGATCTGCGCGCCGCCATCGGTCCATGGGCGAAGCTGGTCGGCGCCCTGGCGGCGCGCGCACCGCTGCTCGTCCATCGCCTGCTGGGCGGCACACGCGATGCCGATACACCGGCGGTGGTGCTGTTTACCTCGGGCTCCGAAGGGATCCCCAAGGGCGTGGTGTTGTCCCACGCCAATCTACTCGCCAATTTCGCCCAAGTGCAGTCACTGCTTGATCTGACCCGCCGCGACCGCGTGCTGAACGTACTGCCGGTGTTCCATGCCTTCGGGCTGCTGGGCGGGGTCCTGCTGCCGCTGTTGAAAGGCTGCCCGAGCTATCAGTACCCCAACCCGCTGCGTTACCGCCTGGTGCCGGAGCTGTGCTACGAACTCGGAGTCACCTGCCTGTTCGGCACCAACACTTTTCTGCGCGCCTACGCGCAACAGGGCCACCCCTTCGACTTGTGCCGTATGCGCTATGTGATCGCCGGCGCTGAAAAGCTTAGCGACGACACGCGCGCGCTATGGGCGGAAAAATTCGGTGTGCGGATCTTCGAGGGCTATGGCGCGACCGAGGCCAGCCCGGTGATTGCCGTCAATCACCCGCTGGCGGCGCGGCGTGGCACGGTCGGCCGTCTACTGACCATGACCGAACACTATCTTGAGCCCGTCGATGGCATCGCAGTGGGCGGCGAACTGGTGGTGCGCGGGCCGAACGTCATGCAGGGCTATATGTTTCACGGCAGCGACGGCGCCATTATCCAGCCCTGGACGCAGCGCGCGGGTGCCGGTTGGTACGCGACTGGCGACATTGTCGCTCTCGACGAGGACGGCTATGTCAGCATCAAGGGCCGCGCCAAGCGTTTCGCCAAGCTCGGCGGCGAAATGGTCTCGCTTGCGATCGTCGAGGAACTCGCCGCGCTACTGTGGCCGGCCGGCCTGCACGCCGCGCTGGCGGTAGCCGATACACGCAAGGGCGAGCAAATCGTACTGTTCAGTGACCTCGCCGCCGTCAATCGCGCCGATCTGCTGGCGGCGGCACGCGCCGCCGCCCATAGCGAGCTGGTCTTGCCGCGGCAGATCATTCACTACGACGCTCTGCCTCTACTCGGCTCAGGCAAGATCAACTACCCAGCGCTGCGCGAATTCTACCTGCGCCAACAGGCGTGAGCAGGGCGGCCCGCCGCCCGCTTATTCGACCCGGATGGAATTACCGTTGATGGAGGCGTCGTATTCCATGAACTTGATCGAATATTTGCCACGCTTGAGGATTTTGGCGACTGCCTCGTCGTTCACATAACCCGCTACGTAGGCCAGCAACTCCTTGTCGGTCTTACCGAACTGGTCGCGATGCTCTTCGAAAATCTTTGAGAGTTTGGCGGCCTGCAGCGCGGCGGAAAAGCGGTTGCGGCGCTTGTCGTTGATAAAATCCCGCGTCGCGCTTTCGAGTTGCTGCTCAAGCTCTTCACCGACGAAAGCCTGGGAACGCAGTTTGGGCGCCGACGAAGTCCCAGCCACCAAGGCAAAATACACGCGCGGGTCACCGAACTTGGGCAAGATGGTGCCGGAGATGGATTTGAGGTCAACGCCACTGCCGCCGACCTTGATGTTGGCGCCAAAGAAGCTCATGCGGTCCATCATGCCGTGCGGCGACTTGCCGTCGATAATGTTCTTGATGACCAGCGCGTTGTAGACATTTATCCAAAACGCCAGTCGCTCTTTGTCGTCCGTCAAGGTCTCGAGATTGAAGTCCGCCAGGGACTCAAGGTACTTGCTGAAGCGTACGTTGCGCGCAATGGCAGGATAATCCACATAACCATCCTTGACGTGTTCGGCCAAGATACCGTCGAACAACGCATTCAGCGTGCGGGCGTCGGCGGCCTGCACGACACTGGTCGCAGCCAGCAACACGAGCCAGGCGACGACACGCCAAAGCGTCTTGAGGGGATGGACTGATGCCTTCACTGGAGTTACCTGTGTCATGAATAAAATACCGATTGGTAAAGGCTGCGAACCGTCGAGTGCGGCGACCTGCGCTGGGCGCAAGGCGGCAACCGACGCGAGCGGGCGGCGACGTTATCGGCGACACCCGCATCTGGGGCCGGCAGTGTACACGACTCGCTTGAAGCGGGTTGTGCGTCTGGGCGACAGTGGCACTGACGTCCAAGCGGAACGTTGCGGAGCCCTGCCATGAATCGTTCGCGCGCCCTGTTACTGGGCTTGATCGGCATCACGCTGGTCCTGATTGTGGCGCTGGAGCCCGGCCGCTATCTGAACCTCGCCAACCTCAAAGCGCAACAGGCGAGCCTGACCGACTATGTCAGCGCCCAGCGCGGCACAGCCATGGCGTGGGGCTTCGTCATCTACGTCGGCGCCACGGCGTTGTCGATCCCGGGCGCCGCCATTATGACCCTCGCGGCAGGCGCCGTATTCGGTCTTTTCTGGGGCATGGCGCTGGTGTCCTTCGCCAGCACTATCGGCGCTACGTTCGCCTTCCTCGCCGCGCGCTATCTGTTGCGGGGGCCGGTGCAAGCGCGCTTCGGCCACCGCCTGGAAGCAGTCAACCGCGGCATCCGCGCCGACGGGCCGTCCTATCTGCTGACCTTGCGCCTGATCCCGCTGTTTCCTTTCGTCGCGGTCAATCTGTTGATGGCACTGACGCCCATCCGCCTGCGTGATTACTATCTCTACAGTCAGCTCGGCATGCTGCCCGGCACCTTGGTGTTCGTGAACGCCGGCACCCAACTCGCCCATATCGAACGCATGAGCGACGTCGTCTCGCTACCCTTGCTGTTGTCCCTCGCCCTGCTCGGCCTGTTTCCCTTGCTGGCCAAGGCACTCACCCGCCAGCTCAAACGACGACGATTTCTCGCCGACTATCCGCCACCCGCGCAGGTCGATCGCAACGTAATCGTGATCGGCGCCGGGTCGGCCGGACTGGTGGCGACCTTGATCGCCACAGCGGTGCGCGCCAAGGTCACCTTGATCGAACAACACCGCATGGGCGGCGATTGCCTGAACAGCGGCTGTGTGCCGTCTAAGGCCCTGCTCAAGGCTGCCAAGCAGATTCATCAAGCACGCCACGCCGCGCGCCTCGGCATCCGCCATATGAGCGTCGAATTCGACTTCGCCGAGATCATGGCACGCGTACAGCGCGTGATTACCACCATCGCGCCGCACGATTCCGTCACCCGTTTCGAAAGCCTGGGCGTGGAATGCCTGCGGGGCGAAGCGCGTCTGTTGTCGCCCTATACCGTCGCCATTAACGGCCGCGAACTGTCGGCCCGCGCCATCATCCTCGCCACCGGTGCCGAGCCGCTGGTGCCGCCTATCACCGGCATTGAAACCGTGGGCTATCTGACCTCCGACACCCTGTGGCAGTTACGCTCGCTGCCAGCGCGCTTATTGGTGCTGGGCGGCGGCCCGATCGGCTGCGAACTCGCGCAGGCCTTCGCGCGCTTCGGCAGCCAGGTGACCGTGGTCGAGCAGTCAACGCGCCTGCTATCGCGCGAGGACGACGAAGTCTCGGCCTTCGTGGCCCAGATGTTCGCCGCGGAAGGACTGCAACTCGAACTCGGTGCGCGCGCCACGGCCTTCGCGCTCGCGCCTGGCGGCAAGTCCCTGACCTGCGTGCGGGTCGCGGATGGCAGCGAGTTCACGCTCGAATTCGACCAAGTGATCGTGGCCCTCGGCCGCCGCCCACGCGTGAGCGGCTTCGGCCTCGAGGAGCTGGGCGTGCCGCTCACCGAGCACGGTACCCTCGATGTCAACGACTATTTGGAAACCCATTTACCCAGCGTGTTCGCCTGTGGCGACGTGGCGGGGCCCTATCAGTTCACCCATACCGCCTCCCATCAGGCTTGGTATGCGACGGTCAATGCCTTGTTCGGCAATCTGAAGCGCTTCGCGGTCGACTATCGCGTCATTCCCTGGTGCACTTTTGTCGACCCGGAAGTGGCGCGCGTCGGTCTGAACGAGCACGAGGCGCGCACGGGCGGCATCGCCTACGAAGTCACGCGTTATGACATTGAGGATCTGGATCGCGCGATCGCCGACGGCGACGCGCGCGGCTTCGTCAAAGTACTCACGCCACCGGGCAGCGATCGCATCCTCGGCGTCACTATTGTCGGTGCCCACGCCGGCGATTTGATTGCCGAGTTCATCCTCGCCATGAAATACAAGCTCGGCCTGAACAAAATCCTCGCCACCATCCACATCTACCCGACCTTGGCCGAGGCCAATAAATTCGCCGCCGGCGCCTGGCGTCGCGCGCATGTCTCGCCGCGCGTACTCGACTGGCTGGCGCGCTACCATCGCTGGCGCCGCGAAGGCTGAGTTCAGAATCAGTTAGCGCCCCCTTGTAGGTCCGAATTCATTCGGACATTCCTTCCAGAGCCTCAGCTCAGCTTATTGGCGCGCGCCGGTTCCGGCCGCAAGGACCTTCAGTCTATTATCGCGGACACCTTAGCGAAGCGCGCCTCGACATGCAGATCATCACCCGCCACATACGCGACATACCGGACTTCCCCAAGCCCGGCATCGTGTTCAAGGATCTGACGCCGCTGCTGCGCAATCACGAGGCCTTGTCCTATGCCTGCCGCGAACTCGTCAAGCCGTTCCGCGACGCCGGCGTGACTGCGGTACTGGGGATGGAAGCACGCGGCTTCGTGTTCGGCGCGCTGGCTGCCCATGAGCTACAGGTCGGTTTCGTGCCACTGCGTAAACCCGGCAAATTACCGGCCGCGACCAGCGCAGTACGCTATGACCTCGAATACGGCAGTGCCGAACTGCATATGCACGAAGACGCCATCGGTCCGGCCGATACCGTGCTGCTGGTCGATGACCTGATCGCGACCGGCGGTACCGCCGCCGCCAGCCTCGAACTCGCGCGCCGCGCCGGCGCCCGCGTCGCCGGCTGCGCCTTCGTCGTCGAGCTGGATTTCCTCGCCGGCCGCGCGGCGCTCGGCGATTGCCGCGTACATTCGCTGGTGCACTACTGATTGGACGGGCGCTCACACACACCCGAGGCCGTCCTCGATTTCTGGTTCGCCGGTGCGCGCGACG
>JANLSI010000156.1:0-5797 GCA_031362345.1 Pseudomonadota bacterium | reverse complement strand
CATGCCGGCGATTCTATGCACAATTGCTGCCTTTCTTAGGCATGACACGCACCTTCGACGGCGAAGAGATGATGTACTTTGTCGGCGGGCGCACCGCGCTCGGTATTAGCAAATGTGAGCCGGCCTATGAGCAGGAGCGCTTCGTGCAGACCCGCGTCGGGCTGCATCACCTGTGCTTGTGTGTGCGTGACAAGGCGGCGGTCGACGCCGTGCATGAATTTCTGCTATCGATAGACGGGAGGATAGTGCACGGCCCCGGGCAAGGCGGCTGGGCGCCGGGCTATTACTCAGTGCTGTTCGAAGATCCGGTCGGCACCCGTCTGGAAGTCAATCACGTGCCGGGGCAGGGCTTGCTGGCCGCTGGCGCGACTTTCGCGCCGGGCGCGGATTATCGTTGAGTCGAACGCGCCGCGTCGGGGCCTGATTACGGCCCCGCCAGCAGCAAGGGTACGCGCTGCTCAGCGGCGGTCACGCCGCCATGCATGCCGAATAGATCCATATTGCGCTCGCCGGTGACCACATCGCGCAGGGTATAACGCTCGCGCATTTGCAGGGTGTAGTCGCCGATACGGGCCAGCAGTTCGGGGTGGGGGTTGCCGTGGCCGAACCAACCATCGGCGACCAATTGCGGACTGCTGACCAAGGTCGTGTAGTCAGCCAGTTCAGTATGTACATAGTCCTCGAAGCGTGCCGCATCGTGATGGCGCACATAGCAATAGGTCGAGCGTGGTTCACCGCACAGCGGCAGGGTGAGGAATTCCGCCATGCGCGGGTGAGAAGCCAGATCCACCCGCTCGTCAGGGCCGCTGTCGAGGAAGCCATGGTCGGCGGTCGCCACCAGCAAGGTGCCGTGCTTCGCGCAAGTCTCGGCGAGACCTGCGAGAGCGGTGTCCAGGGCTAGGAAGTGGGCGGCGACCTGCGGACTCGATGGGCCATGCAGATGTGCCAGGTGATCGAAGTCTGACCAATAGGCATAGACGTAACGGGCGTCGCTGCTGCCGGCGCACAGTGCCGCGAGACGCGTAGCGAAATCTGCCAGGTCGCGATAGCCGCTACGCGTCGCGCCGTGGCCGACGGTGCGGCTGAAATCGGAATCGGCAATGGCCGCCGGCAAGAGCGCAACACTTGCGCCGTCTACACCTGCGCAGAAGCTCGGGCAGTCGAGGAGCGCATCGAGCGGCACGCCGGCGCTCGATATCGGCGTGCGGCTGAAACGCGGTACGAAGGGCAGCACGGCGGTGACCGCGCCGAGTTTGCGGAAATGCATAAACCAGCCGGTCAGTCCGTGTTGTTGTGGCGCGAGCCCGCTCATGAGGGTGGTGACGGCGGTGGCGGTAGTCGGCGGATAGACCGAGGTGATGGTGCCCGCCTTCAGCGCGCGCAAAGCGCTGTGTGGCCCGAGTTGTTCGAGCAGATCTGCGCCGAGGCCGTCGATCACCAGCAGCACGACGCGCTGCGCGGCACGCAGGCGCGCAGGATCGAGCACGGTGAGCGGCGCATAGCCATTGCTAGTCACGCCCAGGGCATCGCCCAGCGAGCGCATGAGGTTGACCAGTGAACCGCCGGCGTAGTCGGGCTTCAGCAGGCTGAGATCATGATCAAGCATGGCTGAACCTCAAGAACTGCAGGACAACATGGAACAGCCGGCGCGCTGACGTGCCCAGTCCGGACGCTGGGCGGCGAGATGCTCGCGGCCGGGCTGTTCGGTATAGGGGTGACGCAGGGTCTCGAGTAATTCGTGGACTTTGCTGAAGTCGCCACCCTCGGCGGCATCGATGGCGAGCTGCGCCAGGTAATTGCGCAGCACATAGCGCGGGTTGGCGGCGTCCATGGTCATGCGTTTGTCGGCGGGTGCGCGATCGTCGCGACCTAGCCGCGCCGTGTAGCGTGTCAACCAGGCGGCGAGTCGTGCGCGGTAATCGTCATCCAGTTGTGCCGGCAGGTAATAAGCATCGCCGACCAAGGTAAGAAATTCTTGCAGTGAGGGTGGGGCGCCATCGGCTGGCGGCGTAAAGGCCGACAGTGCGCGAAAGAATACCGTCATGTCGGTTTCCACGGCGGCCAGCAGGGCTAGCAGTTCGTCGAGCAGCGCCTGGTCTTCCACGCCATGCAAGGTGTGCAGGCCGAGCTTGGCCGCCATCGCTCCACGATAGGCGTTTTGATACGTCTCGCCATAGGCATCGAGGGCACTTCGAGCGCTGCGGTTTCTTCTATGAGCGGATGAATGGCATTGGCGAGCTGCACCAGATTCCACAGCGCGATTTGTGGCTGCTGACCATAGCGATAACGACGGTGCTGGGCGTCGGTGGTGTTGGGTGTCCAGTCGGGATCGTAGTTCTCCAGCCAGCCATAGGGACCATAGTCGATGGTGAGGCCGAGGATGGACATATTGTCGGTGTTCATCACGCCGTGCACGAAACCGACCCGCATCCAGTGCGCGGCCATGCGCGCCGTGCGTGTGCAGACCTCGGCAAACCACGCGGCATAGACCGCCTTGCGCGCGGCCAGTGGCGCCTGGGCATCGAAGCCGAGTGTCGGAAAATCAGTGGTCAAGGTATAGGCCACCAGTCGCTCAAGAGTGGCGTGGTCCTGGCGCGCGGCGTGGATTTGAAAATGACCGAAGCGCGTGAAAGACGGCGCTACGCGACACACCACCGCGCCCGCCTCGTGGCGTGGGTGGCCGTCGTAGAACATATCGCGCATGACCTGCTCGCCAGTCAGGATCAGCGACAGCGCGCGGGTAGTCGGCACGCCGAGATGATGCATGGCCTCGCTGCACAGGAATTCGCGCAGTGACGAGCGCAGTACCGCGAGTCCGTCGGCGCCACGGGAATACGGCGTCGGGCCGGCGCCCTTCAATTGCAGTGCGAGGCGTAGGCCGGCGCGATTGACCACCTCGCCGAGATTGATCGCGCGTCCGTCACCGAGCTGGCCGGCCCAGTTACCGAATTGATGACCGCCGTAGCAGGTCGCATAGGGCTGCATGCCGGGCAGCAGACGGTTGCCGGTGAAGACTTCGGCGAACAACGGCGTCTCGCACTCAGCGCTACTGATATCGATCTGGGCCGCGACCTCGTGGGCATAGGCCACCAGGCTGGGGCGCGCGACCGCCGTCGGCATAACGTGGGAGTAACAGGCGCCCTCGACCGTGCGCCGGTAGTTATCGGGGATCGGATCACAAGGCAGTTGCGCGACAAAGCGATTGTCGAAGTGCAGGCCCTCAAGGGCGCGCGTGTGGGGCTCAGCATTCATGGCGTCGCGGCCTGCAGGTTGTGGGGTGATGGAGGGTGGCTTAGGGTAACACCGCGGCACCCACGCGTTCGACAGACGAGGTTATCGTGCCCTTGCCCACGCCCGCTACCCGCCCGCAGCGCATCGCTCACTGGTGCCTGGAGCATCGCGCAGTGACCTTGCTGTGCATCGTTCTGCCCAGTCTGGTGCTGGCCGCCGCCTTGCCACGGCTGGAGGTCTATTCGCGTTTCGCCGACCTTCTGCCGGCCGAGCATCCTTATATCCAGATCTATAACCGCAAGAAGCCGACTTTCGGTGGCGCCAATATTGTTGCCATGTCGCTAGCGGTCGCGGGCGAGGGCGACATCTTCACTCACGCTACCTTGGACAAGATTCGTTACCTGACCGATCAAGTCGACATGATCCCGGGGGTGAATCACTACCAGGTGGCGAGCATCGCCCATAACAAGATTCGCCGCGTGCGCACCACCGCCGGCGGCACCATCAAATCCGAAGCGGTGCTGCCGCTCGATATTCCGCGCGACGCCGATGGGCTTAAGCGCCTGCGCGAGGAAGCCTTCAACAATGACGTGGTGTTCGGCACCTATGTCGCGACCGATGGCCGCGCGGCGCTGGTGGTGGCCGGCTTCGATGAAGAGCGCCTCGACTACCACACCATTTTCACGCGCCTGCAGGCCCTGAAACAGACAGTCGAGGCCGACGGTAAGACGCGTCTCTACGTCGCCGGCGAGCCGATGTTGAAGGGCTGGATTTTTCACTACGCCGATGAGCTGTGGGTGATCTTCGGCGTCACGTTGGCGGTGCTGGTCGGGCTGCTGTTCCTGCATTTCCGCAGTGTGAGCGGGGTGTTGATCCCGCTGCTCGGCACGCTCATGTCCAGCGTGTGGGGACTCGGCATGGTCGGCTGGCTGGGCTACAACCTCGACCCCTTGATTCTAGTGGTACCGATGGTGATCTCGGCACGCTCCGCCAGCCATTGTGTGCAGATGATGGAGCGCTATCACGACGAGATCCGCGTGGGGCGCAATCGCGAGGCAGCGGTGCGGGTGTGCATGGGCGAACTGCTGGTGCCGGCCTCAGTCGGTATCTTCACCGATGTCGCCGGCCTGCTGGTGTTGACGGTGTCCTCGATCCCCCTGATCGCCAAGCTCGGTGTTTTCGCCGCCTTCTGGTCATTCAGCAATCTCATTACTGTGGTGCTGCTGGTGCCGCTGGTGCTGTCGTGCTTGCCGGCCCCGAGCGTCAGCCAGGTCGCGCTGCACAAGCATGTCTATGCGCAGGCGATGGCGACACTGGCGCTGTTTCTGACCTCGCCGCGCGGCACCAGGCCGGTCTTAGTCGCGACCGTGGTGGTGTTGGCACTGTCCTTGGTGTGGGGGCGCGAGACCTTGATCGGCGAGGAGCAGCCAGGCTCACCCATCCTCTTCCAGGACGCCGAATACAATGTCAGCGCGCGCCACATCGCCGCCGAATTTGCCGGCGCCAGCCAGCTCAGCATCTACTTCGAAAGCCACGAGCGCGACCGCATCAAACAGCCCGACGCCGTGCATTTGATGGAGGATTTCTCCCGTTTCATGGCGACCACGCCGGGCTACGGCGGCACGCGTGATATTCCCAGCCTGGTGCGCGCGGTCAATCGTCTGTATCACTACGACGACCCGCGCTGGTCGCTGCTGCCGCTGACCCAGAACGACATTGGCAACACTTTGTTCATGTACCAGGCCGGCGCGTCGGTGCCGGGTGTGATTACCGAATTCATGGATCTCGACGGGCGGGTGGCGAATTTCGTGGTGTTCTTCAAGGACGCGACGGGTGCCACGATCTATGCCGCCATCGAAGCCGCCAAAAACTATCTCGATACCCATACCGTGCCCGGTGTCGAGGCGCTCTTCGCGGGTGGTATCGTCGGCACCACGGCTGCCGCCAACGAGGAGGTCGCGTCCTCGGAGCTGCGCCAGACTTGTCTCATCATCGCGATGGTGATGCTGGCCGTGCTGGTGACCTATCGCTCGTTCAACGCCGCGTTGCTGGTGTTCGTCGTGCTGGCGTTGGCGGTCATGATCAACCGTGCCTATATGGGCTTGCGCGGCATCGGTCTGAATGTCAGTACCCTGCCGGTGACCGCAGTCGGGGTCGGACTCGGTGTCGATTACGCCATCTATATGCTCGATCGCATCCGCGAGGAGGTGCGGCATCGCAGTCTCGATGATGCCATTCGGGTGGCGCTTGCCACGACCGGTGCGGCGGTGCTGTTCACCGCGATTGCGGTCGTCGCCGGGATTGCCTATTGGGTGCCAGGATCGTCGCTACGCTTCGAGTCGGAGATGGCGATGCTGCTCACGCTCTTGACCTTCAGTCACATGCTTGGCTCGGTCACAGTGCTGCCGCTATTGATCCGACTCACGCAGCCCGCTTTCATCATGCGTGGTCACCTCGACAGCGGTGCGACGGGGGACGCGGCGAGCCGTGCAGTATTCGCGCAGGCATGGTTCGGACGCGCTCGCAACGAGGCATCCTCGCAGCCCTGAACGCGGCGCTCGGTGCC
>JANLSI010000109.1:0-12952 GCA_031362345.1 Pseudomonadota bacterium | reverse complement strand
ATTGCGATGGAGGCTCAGGAAATGTTCGGGCGTCTGACCGCCGCGAGTCTGACCATGACCCTGTTCATATATATCTTTGTAAATATGGGCATGGTCAGCGGCGCGCTGCCCGTGGTGGGCGTGCCGCTGCCTATGGTCAGTTATGGCGGGACATCCTTCGTGACTATCTTGGTCAGTTTCGGTATCCTCATGTCCATCCATACGCATAGAAAATTTATTTCTGAAACCTGAGCGTTAGCGCTTGTTTCACCGTCGAATGCGCAGATTCCTACCCTTCCTGCTTTGTTTGTTACTGGGCGTCACTAGCGACGCGCCAGCGGCGCCGCTCGACACCACGGCGGTGCGCAGCTTTATAAGCTATATGAGCGCGACCTACGGCTTCGACGCCGATGCGCTAAGCGTCACCTTTAGTCACGTCAGCCGCTCGGATCGCATCATCGAGTTGATGTCGAAGCCGGCCGAGAAGGTCAAACCCTGGTATCAATACCGCGCGCTTTTCATCACCGATAAGCGCATTCGCGAAGGCGCGGCGTTCTGGCAGGCCAATGAGGCGGCAGTGAGTCGCGCGGCAGCGACTTACGGCGTCGCGCCGGAAGTCATCATCGCCATCATCGGCGTGGAAACCTCCTATGGGCAGAACGTCGGCAGTTATCGCGTGATCGACGCCTTGTCGACGCTGGCCTTTCACTATCCAGGCAATGACACTGCACGCGGGGCCTTCTTCCGCACCCAGCTCGAGCAATTTCTGCTGATGGCACGCGACGATCACCTCGATCCGTTGAGCTTGACGGGTTCCTATGCCGGCGCCATGGGCATGCCACAATTCATGCCCGACAGCTACCGCCGGCTGGCGGTGGATTTTGACGGTGACGGCAGGCGCAACATCTGGAAAGATCCGGACGACGCCATCGGTAGCGTCGCCAATTACCTGCGCGAGCATGGCTGGCGGCGCGCCGGCGCGGTCATCTCGCGGGCGCTGATCGGCGCAGCCGATCCCGGCCGTTTTCTCAAGACCACCATCAAGCCCAGCTTCCGGCTCGTGGATTTCACGGCGGCCGGCATTGCCCCGATGCAGAGCAATGGCAATGTCGACGACGAAGCCGCACTCTTTCAGCTTGAGGGTAGCGCCGGCAATGAATACTGGATCGGCTACACCAATTTCTACGTCATCAGCCGCTACAACCCGCGTGTGAAATACGCCATGGCTGTCGCCCAGCTCGCCGAGGAAATCCGCAAATTGCACGGTGATCCCGGTAGCTGATGCGCCGCCGCGCGCGGCGGGGCAGGCCGGCATCAAGGGTGTCTGCACGATGGCTGCCTGTCTCCTGCTGTCGGCCTGTGGGGCGCTGCACGGCCGCGACCCTCGATTCGATGCCGACAGCGTCGCTGACGCGGTGCCCAACAACGAACCGCGCAGCCGTTACGGCAATCCCGATAGCTATGTGGTCGACGGCAAGCGTTACTACACCCTGCGCACCGCCACGGGCTTTACCGAGCGCGGCATTGCTTCGTGGTACGGCAATCCTTTTCATGGCCAGCGCACGTCCAGCGGCGAGATCTACGACATGTACCGCATGACCGGCGCCCACAAGCAACTGCCGCTGCCGACCTATGTGCAGGTCCGCAATCTCGACAATGGTCGCACCGCGACGCTCAAGGTCAATGATCGCGGACCATTCAAGGACAATCGCGTCATCGACCTGTCCTATGCGGCGGCGCTGAAGCTCGGTGTGGTGGCCAGCGGCACGGCTTTTGTCGAAATCCGCGCGTTAGACGAGCGTGGCCTGCCGAGCGGTGCAACGACAGTGGAGCGCGTCCCGGGCCCGGTTATCAGCACGCCGATGCCCGCAGTCTCGGCGCCAGCACCGCCTGTTATAGCCATCGCACCGCCGGCGCCAAGCGCCATGTATCTGCAGGTTGGCGCCTATGCCGAACGCCGCAATGCCGAGAAAATGTTTGCGCAGCTTGCGCACGTGATCATGACAGGCGTCGAGATACGTGAAATAAAGAGCAACAACAAGGTATTTTATCGCGTCCAGATCGGGCCGCTGTCCTCGACCGAGAGCGCTGACCAAGTGGTCTCTGCCTTGGAGAAACTCGGTATTACTCAACACTACTTCATCACGAACTGAACAATGCATCACGATTATCCCCACTCCCTCATCGCGCGCGCGTTGCTCACGAGCGTGCTGCTGTTGTCATGCGCTTTGCCCGCCACGAGGTGCGAGGCCGGCGCACTCGCTGGTGTCGTGCCCGCGCCATCGATCGACGCCAAGTCCTACATCCTGATGGATTACCGCACCGGCGCGGTATTGGCAGAAAAGAATGCCGATGAGCGCGTCGAGCCCGCCAGTCTGACCAAGATCATGACCGTCTACGCTGCCTCCCACGCGCTCAAGGCCGGACTAATCAAGCTTGAGGACCAAGTTACGATCAGCAAGAAAGCGTGGAAGATGGAAGGCTCGCGCATGTTCCTTGAGGTCGGCAAGACCGTGTCGGTTGACATGCTGCTGAACGGTATCGTCATCCAGTCCGGTAACGACGCCAGCGTGGCCTTGGCCGAGCACGTGTCGGGCAGCGAGGAAGTGTTCGTGGGCCTCATGAACAAATATGCCAAGACCCTCGGCCTGACCAACACCCGCTTTTCCGACGCCACCGGTCTGCCCGATCCGAACAACTACACCACCGCACGGGACATGGCCAGGCTGTCGGCGGCGCTGATCCGTGAATTCCCCGAAGAATACACGCGCTCGGCGGTCAAGGAATTCACCTTCAATGGCATACGCCAGCACAATCGCAACCGCATGCTGATGCGCGATGCGACCGTCGATGGCCTCAAGACCGGCCATACCGAGTCGGCCGGTTTCTGCCTCATCTCCTCGGCGGTACGTGATGGGATGCGGGTGATTTCGGCCGTCATGGGCACGGCCTCCGACGACGCGCGCACCGAAGCCAGCTATGCGCTGCTCAACTACGGCTATCGCTTCTTCGAGACCAAGCAGTTGTACGAAGCAAAGCAAGTGGTGGCGCAGCCGCAGGTGTGGGGTGGCGCGAGCGAGACCGTCGCGCTCGGTTCTACACAAGCGGTATGGGTGACCTTGCCGCGCGGCCGCTACAAGGACGTCAAGGCGGTGGCCAAACTCGACGAGCCGATCATGGCGCCGGTGGCAGCCGGTCAGCTGTTGGGCAAGATGGTGCTCAATCTCGATGATCGGGCGATCACTGAACTGCCCTTGGCAGCGCTCGCCGCGGTGCCGGAAGGTTCGTTGTTCTCGCGGCTCTACGACGATGTCAGACTGATGCTGAAGTGAGTACGACCGCGCCGCGCATCTGTTACTTGAACGGTGAGTTCCTGCCCTTGGGCGAGGCGCGCGTTTCGGTGCTGGATCGCGGCTTCATTTTCGGCGATGCCGTCTACGAGGTCATCATCGCTAGCGGCGGACGGATCTTCGCCCTTGAGGAACACCTCGCCCGCCTGGCACGCAGCCTGGCCGCAGTCCTAATCACCAACCCCTTCAGCGAATCCGAGTGGAGTGATTTGTTGAACCGTCTGGTGGCCGACAACGGCGGCGGCGAGCAATCGATTTATGTGCAGGTCACGCGTGGCGTGGCCGAGCGCGAGCACGGCTTTCCGAGCGGCGTCGCGCCGACCGTGTTCGCCATGTGTCGGCCGCTGAGTGTCAAAGCCGGCGTCGAGCGCGTCGATACGGTGGTGCTGGCGGACAACCGCTGGCTGCGCTGCGACATCAAGGCCACCGCACTGTTGCCCAATGTCCTGCTCCGCAATCAGGCCATTGCCGCAGGCGCCTACGAGGCCATCCTGATCCGTGACGAACTGGTCACCGAGGGCTCGGCCAGTAACGTATTTGTCGTGCATGGCGGGCGAGTGACGACGCCACCGCTGTCGGTGCTGATGCTGCCGGGTGTGTCGCGCGCGCTCTTGATCGATGTCCTGCAGGGCGGTGACGTGGCGGTCGACGAAGCGCCGGTGACGGTCGCGATGCTGCGCAACGCCGATGAAGTGTGGTTGAGTAGTACCACGCGCGATCTGGTCGCGGTGGCGCATATCGATGGCGCTGTGGTCGGCACCGGCGACTATCCCCTGGCCGACCACGCCTATCGCGAATTCCAGTGGTACAAGGCGCTCCGTTTGCGCTGAACGCGGGTCGCTCAGCCCACCAGTCGCGGTCGCGGGATCGGATGCAGGCTCTCAAAGGCGCGCGCCGCGCGCAGCACCAGCGCATCGCCGAACATCGGCCCGACCAACTGCAAGCCGATGGGCAGGCCGTCGCTAGTCAGTCCGCACGGCAGGGTACAGGCCGGCTGTTGACTGAGATTGAAGGGATAGGAGAACGGCGTCCAACCCAGCATCGACGCCGGCGTCATGGCGACCTGGCCAGCGGGGCGTGCGTCAAATGCCGGCACCGCCACGGTCGGCGTCACGATCAAGTCATAGTCCTGCATGAAGACGCGCAGCTGCGAGCCGAGCAGGCCGCGTCGCAGCTGCAGGGCTTGCATGTCGAGCAGCGACAAGCGCGCGCCGAGTTCCGCCTGTGCGACGAAATCCGGATCGGCCACCGCCTGCTGCGCCGCGCTGAGGCTGTTCCATACCGTCAGCGAACCGGCGAACCACAGGCCGGTGGTGATCTCGAGGGGATCGGAGAAGCCCGGATCGACCGCTTCGACACGCGCGCCGAGGGTCTCCAAATCAGCCGCTGCGCGCGCACAGGCCGCTGCCACTTCGGGGTGAACGTTCTTCACATAGCCCAGCGTCGGCGACCAAGCAACGCGCAGGCCGCGGATGCCGTCTTCAAGGCCGATAGTGTAATCGCGGCTATCCGGCGGCAACGCGGTCCAGTCCCGTGCATCGGGCTGCTTCAGAACATTCATGACCAGCGCAGCGTCGCGCACCGAGAGGCTATGGGGGCCGAGATGGGCGACGCTGCCAAAGGGTGACAGCGGAAAGGCCGGCACCCGACCGAAACTCGGCTTCAAACCGAAGTTGCCACAGAACGACGCCGGGATGCGCACGCTACCGGCGCCGTCGGTACCCAGCGCCAGCGGACCCATGCCGGCCGCCACTGCCGCCGCTGCGCCACCCGACGAACCGCCACTAGTCTTGGCGGTATTCCAGGGGTTGAGTGTGATGCCGGTCAGCGGCGAATTGGTCTCACCTTTACAGCCGTATTCGGGGGTCGTGGTCTTGCCCAGTAGCACCGCGCCCGCCTCGCGCAGACGTGCACTTGCCGGCGCGTCGATGTCCCAGGCTTGGGTGGCATCGACACCACGACTGCCGCGCAAAGTCGGCCAGCCGCGCGTCAAGATCAAATCTTTGATCGAGACTGGCACGCCATCGAGCGGCCCGCAGGGCGCGCCCAGCCGCCAGCGCGCTTCACTGGCGCGGGCCGCGGCCAGGGTGTCGTCCGGCGCAAGATGGCAAAACGCACGCAGAGTGGGGTTCCATTGCTCGATGCGTGCGAGCACGGCCTGGGCCGCCTCCACTGGCGAGGCTGCGCCGCTGCGATAGAGCGTCAACAGTTCGCTGGCCGTGCATGCGGTGAGTTGGGTAGGCGTCGGCGGCATGGGGGATGTCCTGGTCGGGGCTCGCGTCTCGATTCTGGCATCCGGGTGGCGCCGCCGTCGAACGGCGCGATCAGCCGTCCTTGTCGCGCTTTACGACGCTGATGGCGCCGTTGATCTCAAGCACCGCCATGCGCACTTCGCTGACCGTCGAACAGCCGGCCTGGCGCAAGGCGGCCTGCATTTCATGATGGGTCATCTGCGTGTTCGCGAGGACGTCTTCGAACAACTCGCCGTTGTGGATCAGGACCTGTGGTCGCCCCTCGACGAAGGCCTCAATTTTCTTGCTGCGCGCAGTCACCAGCCCTAACACGAAGTTGAGTGCCACCAGGGTCGCCGCCGATACCATGCCGCCGACCAGCGAGTTGTCACCGCCGTTCATGGAATTCTGTACCGCGTTCGACAACACCAGCAGCAAGACCAGATCAAAGGGCGACAACTGCCCGATTTGGCGCTTGCCGGTCACGCGCAATAGCACCAACAGGAACAGATACACCGCCCCCCCGCGCACGATGAATTCCCAGTAGGGAAGCGTGGGATGCCACATAACGAAGTCTCCGTGTGGGTCCGAATTCATTCGGACATTGAATGGCGTGCCAGGGAGTCGTGCGCTGGACTCGAATGTCCGAATGAATTTGGACTCATAAGAGGCGGGCTTCGCCCCTCAGCTGCGCAAACCGACCCCGCGCTCCAGCAGATACAAACTCCAGGCCGTCAGCAGCACAACCAAGCCGCCGATCACCATGAAAGCCTGGCCGAGTGGAATATCGCTGACGCCGAGGATGCCGTAACGGAAGGCGTTGACCATGTACAAAATGGGATTCAGCAGCGACACATGACGCCACATCGTGGGCAATAGATCGATGGAATAGAACACCCCGCCGAGATAGGTCAGAGGCGTCAGCACGAAGGTCGGGATAATGGAGATATCGTCGAATTTGCGCGCGAAGATCGCATTGATGAAGCCGGCCAGCGAGAACAGCGCTGAGGTCAACAGCACGACCGCGAAGGTCACGCTGTAAGAATGCACCGCGATATCGGTGAATAGCGAAGCGACCAGCGTGACCAGGGCCGCAACGCAGATGCCGCGACAGATGCCGCCGCAGACATAGCCCGCCAGAATCAGCACATTCGGCACCGGTGCAACCAGCATCTCCTCGATGTGGCGCTGGAACTTAGCGCCGAAGAAAGACGACACCACGTTGCCATAGGCGTTGGTGATGACCGCCATCATGATGATGCCGGGCGCGATGTATTGCATGTAACTGAAACCACCCATCTGGCCGATGCGCGACCCGATCAGGTGACCGAAGATCACGAAATACAAGCCCATGCTGATGGCGGGCGGCAGGATGGTCTGTAGCCAGATACGCAGAAAGCGATTGCACTCCTTGAGCAGGATGGTGCTGAACGCGACCAGATAGAAGCGATGGCCGAGGCCGCGCGGTCGGGGCTGTTCAGTCATGAGCGGCGTTCTCCTGCACCAGACGCAGGAACAACTCTTCCAGTCGATTGCTCTTGTTGCGCATGCTGGTGACGGTGATGCCCTGGCCTGAGAGCTGCGCGAACACTTCGTTCAAGTTGCGACCACGGTCCAGCTCCACTTCCAGGCATTGGTCGTCGACACGCAGGCTTGAGAACTCGCCGACCAGTGGCACGGGCGGCAGGGTTTCGGCGCAGTCCAGCACGAAAGTTTCGGTGTTGAGGGTGGCCAGCAATTCGCGCATCGAGGAGTTCTGCACTATCTGTCCGCCGTCGATGATGGCGATGTTGCGGCACAACTGCTCGGCCTCCTCGAGATAGTGAGTGGTGAGAATGATAGTGGTGCCTTCGCGGTTAAGGCGGTCGAGGAACTCCCACATGGAACGTCGGATCTCGAT
This sequence comes from Pseudomonadota bacterium, assembly GCA_031362345.1. GTDB lineage: Bacteria > Pseudomonadota > Gammaproteobacteria > JADJYF01. Next base: position 5,492 of record JANLSI010000109.1, on the reverse strand, counting down.
ATCGACGCCGGCGGTCGGCTCGTCCAGGATCAACAGGCGCGGTTCGTGCACCAGGGCGCGGGCAATCATGAGGCGGCGTTTCATGCCGCCGGACAGATTGCGCGAGATCTCGTCGCGGCGCTCCCATAGCGCAAGCTGACGCAAGTATTTCTCGGCGCGCACCAGCGCCATGCGTCGTGGGATGCCGTAGTAACCGGCCTGGTTGAGCAGGATCTCAAGCACGGTCTCGAACTGCGAGAAATTGAGTTCCTGGGGCACGAGGCCGATATAGGACTTGGCCAGCGAGAAGTCGTGATCGATGTCCACGCCGAAGATCTCGACCCGCCCGCTGGTCTTGCGCACCAGTGAGCTGACGATGCCGATGGTGGTAGATTTGCCAGCGCCGTTGGGGCCGAGCAGGGCGAAAAAGTCGCCCGCTTCGACCGTCAGATCGATGCCGCGCAAGGCCTCAACGCCGTTGCGATAGACTTTGCGCAGGCCGGCCAAGGTAAGCGCGGGGGGGGTGTCGTCCATAGTGTCCGCATGCTGCGCGAAGCCGCGCATCGGGGCCGCGAATGTAGCACGATTCATTCGCGGCTAAGCCGCTGCCAAGCGCACAGTGCGAGGTCGTCAGGCAAGCTTCAGGGCTGACTGACCATGGGACCAGCGGGCTGGCGGGTGACGAACTCGCGGCCCGCGCGCGGGTCTTTGCTAGTGGACGTCATCGGGGAGGAGCGCGAAGTCTAAGGACCCTGGCGGCAATAATCTTGTCGCCACCGAGGGTGTCCCTGAGCGGTTGCTGCAAGGCGCGTTTCGCCGGCAATGGCCGGCCCTTGCCAAGAAACGCAACGCCGCAGCGGCCGCTCAGGGGCAGCCGAATGCAAAGATTATTGCCGCCAGGGTCCTTAGCACAACATGGCCGATATCACCCGCCTGGTTCTCATGCGTCACGCCAAGTCTGACTGGTTCAGCGGCGTCGGCGACGATTTTTCTCGACCGCTGTCCGACCGCGGCATCCGTGACGCGCGTCAAATGGGACGTTGGCTGGTGGCGGGCGGCTACTTGCCGAGCGCGATCCTGAGTTCGCCTTCGCGCCGCACGCGCCAGACGCTGGAACTCCTGGCGGATGGTAGCGGCCTCGATCTCGATGCCCGCACCGAATGGATGGACGACCTCTACCACGCCAGCGCCGGCAGCTTGCGCACGCTGCTGCGCCGCGTCGCGCGTCGCCCGACGCTAATGCTGCTTGGGCACAACCCAGGGCTGGAGGAATTACTGGCTTTCGTGGTGGATGACGACCGCATGCTCGGCGGCTATGGCAAGCGTTTTCCGACCGCCGCAGTCTACGTGTTGGATCTGGTCGGGGAGCTCGCGGATGTGAAGGCGGGTTGCGCGCGTATCATTGCTCACCAGCGGCCCAAGATGATGTCGGCCTGAGGCCGATGCGGCAAGCGGGTCAGGGCAGGTAGGCGAAATAGAGCATCGGAAAGAGCAGGACCGCGACTACGTAGACTACCCACTCAAGTCCGCGATCGGCCAGCCAGCCAATGTAATGCATCACGATGACGACAAGAGCCGCCACGTAATACAAAGCGATGAGAATATTTTCCATTCCGTGATTCACTCCAAAGAATCACAGCGCGATCGGTGCCTGTTGAGGCGCGGCTGCTGCTGGCATATTACACCGACCACCGCCGCGACCGGCATGGGCGCTCAGTGCCGGGTGCGGACTTAAGGAAAGTTAACAATTGTTATCGGCGCGCTCATGCCCTGTCCCTAGCGGCCGCCCCTGTGGGCGCTTGAATGCGGCTGCGCGGTTTGTGACCACGACCGCATCAGTCCATCATTAACGATGACCGACGAGCAGCACAGCAGCGCTGCCGCGCATAACGAGACCGCAGCCGATGGAATCCTCCGCTAGCTTGATCGAATTTCCCTGTGAGTTCCCGATCAAGGTCATGGGCTTGTCAGCACGAGATTTCGACGCGCTAGTGGTTGCGATCGTGCGTCGGCATGTCAGTGCTATCGATGATGACGCAGTGCGCGCCAAACCCAGTCGCGAAGGCAAGTATGTGTCGCTGACTGTCACGGTGTGGGTCGAAAGCAAGCAGCAACTCGATGGGCTGTACACCGAGTTGAGTGGCCATGAGCGCATTCTGATGGTGTTATGAACCTGCTGATTCGCGATCTGGGCCGGGTCGACTATGGGGTCTGCTGGACTGCGATGCGCGAGTTCAGTGTGGCGCGCGACCCGACCACCGACGACGAACTGTGGACCGTGCAGCATCCAGCGGTGTTTACCCTCGGCCGCGCCGGCAAGCCGGAGCACATTCTCGCCGCCGGCGACATTCCGGTCGTGCACAGCGATCGCGGTGGACAGGTCACCTACCACGGCCCCGGGCAATTGGTGGTCTATACACTGCTCGACACCCATCGTCTGCGCATCGGGCCCCGGGAACTGGTGCGCAGACTTGAGCAGGGCGTGATCGACGCCCTCGCCGAGTTCGATATCAGTGCGCAACGACGGGTGGGCGCACCGGGGGTTTATGTCAAGGATGCCAAGGTCGCCGCACTCGGGCTGCGACTGCGCAACGGCATGAGTTACCACGGCTTGGCCTTGAACGTTGATCTCGAGCTTGAACCCTTTCTGCGCATCAATCCCTGCGGGTATGCCGGTCTGCGCGTGACGCGCCTAGCCGATCTCGGTGTCGCGCTCGATTGCGCGGCGGTGACGCCGCGTTTTCTACCTTATCTGGCGCGTGCTTTGTATGGCGACGCGCCGCTGTCCTTGGTGCAGGCCGCGCCTAGTGGTATGAAGGTCGGAATGGATGGACACTAGCGCACCCGCACGGCGTATTGGTACGCAGGCCGCATCCTCAGAGTGAAGAGCATGAACAACGATAGCCCCGACCAGCCGACCCGCGCGCAACGCGGCGTCGACAAGGTTGCGCGCATTCCGATCAAGGTCGAGCCCACGGTCGGCACGCTGCCGCGCAAGCCACCGTGGCTGCGCGCCCGCGCACCGACCGATCCGCGTGTGCAGGAATTGAAGGCCTTGCTGCGCGCCGAGGGTCTGCACACGGTGTGCGAGGAGGCGTCCTGCCCCAATCTCGGCGAGTGTTTCGCCCACGGTACGGCGACTTTCATGATCATGGGCGCGCTGTGCACGCGACGTTGCCCGTTCTGCGATGTCGCCCATGGTCGGCCCCAAGCGCTGGACGCCGCCGAGCCTGAGCATGTTGCTAATGCGGTTGAGCGCATGCGGCTCAAATACGTGGTCATCACCTCGGTCGACCGCGATGATTTGCGTGACGGCGGGGCGGCCCATTTCGCCGCCTGTATCGATGCGGTACGCGCACGCACGCCGGCCACCCGCATCGAGATCCTGGTGCCGGATTTCCGCGGACGCATGGAGGTCGCATTGGAAACCCTGCAACGCACGCCGCCCGACGTCTTCAATCACAACCTCGAATCGGTACCACGTCTGTATCTGAAGGTTCGGCCCGGCTCGGACTACGCCTGGTCGCTGGAACTCATGCGACGTTATAAAGAAGCGGTGCCTGGGGTGCCGACCAAGTCCGGTCTGATGCTGGGTTTAGGCGAGCGCTTGGATGAAGTCCGCGATGTGATGCGCGACATGCGTGCGCATAAGGTCGAGATGCTGACCTTGGGTCAGTACTTGCAGCCGAGCCGCGCCCATTTGCCGGTCGAGCGTTTTGTGACGCCAGACGAATTCGACGAGCTGAAGGTCTACGGTGACAGCCTCGGCTTCAGCAATGTCGCTAGCGCGCCCTTGGTGCGCTCGTCCTACCATGCCGATCTGCAGGCCAGCGGCCGCGCGGCAAGCTGAGCGCAAGCGCGCGCGATGTCGGTCGGTGCGACGTTTTATTTTCTGGTTAAGATTTTCGTGCTGCCACCGGGCCTGCTGGTGGCGCTGGGTGCGGCCGGCATACTGCTCTACCCGCGCCACCGTGGCCTCGGGCTAGGCTTGTTGATCGTCACTCCGCTGCTCGCCTGGCTGTTGTCCATGCCCCTGTTCGCGGCCTGGGCCGCGCGCCCCTTTGAGACCGATGCGTCGTTCGCTGCGCGCTCCTTCGACACTACACGCGCCGATGCCATCGTGGTGCTGGGCGGCGGCGCCTATCGTGACGCGCCGGAATACGCAGGCGCCGACAACGTGCGGCCACGGACGCTCGAACGGCTGCGCTACGGTGCTCACCTGCACCGCCTCACCCATTTACCGCTGGCGGTCAGCGGCGGTTATGCGCTGGGCATGGGCAGTAGCGAAGCGCAACTCATGAAGCGTGCGCTGGAAGAAGATTTCGGCGTGCCGGTGGCGGCGCTCGAGACTGGCAGTATCAACACTGCCCAGAACGCGCGCCTGAGTCGCGCGGCCTTTCCCTATCAAACCATCCTGCTCGTTACCCACGCTATGCATATGCAACGCGCTAAACAGCAGTTTGAACACGCGGGCTTCACCGTCGTACCGGCGCCCCTGGGGTTTCTGAGTGCCGGTTCGCACGACTATGCATTCTCGGATTTCCTGCCGACCTTGCAAGGTTTGTTGGATAGCCACTACGTCATCTACGAAGCAGCCGGCGCGTTGTGGTATCGCTACGCCTACGATTGAGGCGGCGGTGCCGGCTCGTCGTCGCCGAGTTGGCGTGTCACGACCGTGCTGTCGAAGCGGCCGTGCGCGAGGCGGGTGGTGAGGGTCGCGCCGACTTCGACCGTGACGGCATCGCGTAACACCTGACCGTGCGCGTCGGTGACGATGGCGTAGCCGCGTTCCAAGGTGGCGCCGGGGCCGAGCGCACGCAGCAGCTGTTCGCAGCGCGTGAGACGCGCGTCGCGCTGTTCGAGCAAGCGATCCATGGCGGTGCTGAGGCGATGCCGGGCATGGTCAAGCTGGCGGTGATGGGTTGCGAGGCGGCTGCGCGGTGCATGGCTGGCGACCCGCGCCTCCAGTGTGCGCAGCTGACTGCGCTTTAAGGCCAGCTGGGTAGTAAGCGCATGGGGCAGGCGCGCGAGCAACTCGTCGAGGCGCTGAAAATGCAGCTCCAGACGCCGGCGCGGTGAGATCAAGCGGCGACTTAGTTGCAGGAGTTCCCGGCTTTGGGTTTTCAGGATCTGGGACATGGTCTGTACCAGACGCTGGCGTGACTGCTGCAGCCGGGATTCGATGTCGAGCATATCGGGCGAGACCAGCTCGGCGGCGGCCGACGGCGTTGCCGCACGCAAGTCCGCGACCATGTCGGCAATCGTGAAATCGACCTCGTGACCGACCGCGCTCACCACCGGAATGCTTGAAGCGTGGATGGCGCGCGCGACGATTTCTTCGTTGAAAGACCACAAGTCCTACAGCGAGCCGCCGCCGCGCCCGACGATCAGCACGTCGCACTCGGCGCGCCGGTTGGCAGTCGCGATAGCAGCGGCAATCTCGGCCGCCGCGCCTTCACCCTGCACCGAGGTCGGATAGACGATCACCGGCAGCGCCGGGCAGCGCCGACGCA
>JANLSI010000076.1:0-1711 GCA_031362345.1 Pseudomonadota bacterium | reverse complement strand
AGAAGATTGAAGTCCTCAGCATCAAAGCGCTGATTTGATCGCGACGTTGACAGTGCAAGGATAGCCAGCAATTCCTCACCGTGTACGATCGGCACAATCAGCGCAATGCGCGACATATCGAGCAACCAACGCGGCGCATTGGCCAGGCGCCCGCCTTCGACCTGCGCCTCATCGCTAAGGTCGCAGATTTGTGGCGCGCGCGCCATCTCCAGCACAAAGGCTTCACTAGCACCGAATTCGAACTGCCGATCCTGGTACAGGCTGTAAGTGGCTGCCACCGCGAAGCTGCCCGACGAAGTCACCTGCCACAACATGCCGCCCGGACTGTCGACGATGTCGCACACTGCGGTCAGGATGGTGGTATTCAACGCGTCCGGTTCCAATGTGGTACGTGCCAGCGCCTGAGTGAATTTCAGCCACTCCTCACCGTATTCGTACTTGTTGCGGTAGAAATGGGTCGCCAGGAACACTCGAATGCGCGAACGTAACTGGGTGGAAAAGATCAGCGTCAGCAACAGTAGGATCGCGGCGCTGAAAAAAGCAGTGGTGAGCGCGCGGCCCCACTCCCCGCCGATCGACTGGATGTAATATCCGGCGGCCGCCATCAGCATCAGATAGACGCCCGCAGCGGTCAACACCACCGCGTGGAACACCACACGGCGCGAAACGAAGATCTTGATCTCCCATTGCCGGTTGCGTGCCGCCGAGATCGCGATCATCGGAACTGCCAGCGCATTCACCGCACCGCGGGCCGATAACAGCACGGCGTCCAGGCGATTGAACAGTACGGCGTCCGCATACAGATAGAAGTCGTAAGCGAACACCAAGCCGACGCCAAAGCACAGATGTTTGAGTGCCCAGCGCGAATCTCTCGAGGTGTTACGGAAGACCTGCTCGACCAGCACTAGCACACCCAGTGCCACCAGCAACGCAGCGCAGAACACCAGCTTTCGCACGAGGGAGGAATCGAACTGCACGCCACCGATGGTGAGGTTGGCAAGCACCGGCAGCAACGCCCCGCCAATACTGGCGGCGATCAACAGCGCGGCGCCAAGCTTGATGCTGCGGTGATAACCGGCGTCACCGAGATTGGCTAGCAGGCGGGTGAAAAACGCGATCCAAGTCAGATCACGCAAGAATTCGAATTGCAGGATGAGATCGGGCCGGATTTGACTACGCGATCCGAAGTAGAAATAGAGCGCCTGGGCCGCGAACCACAGCACTGAGGCGGCGCAAGCCGCCATCAGCAAGCGGCCGACGGCGGTGTCGCGCGCCGCCATCAGCAGAAGCACGAACAGCGCCATGAACGCTGTCGCGCCGATAGAACTAGCGATCGCGGCAACCGTCGTCATGCGTTCCCCTGCACCAGACCGCGCACGCTTGTGTCTACGGGAAGTTTATTGTTCGTGGCGTGCAGCGCCGACGAGCCTTCTTCGCTTCAACGTGCGCCCTTGCGCCAGAGTATAACTTGGATTGTCTGTAGCAGAATGTTGATATCGAGGAAGATGCTGTAGTTCTTCAGGTAGTAGAGGTCGTACTGCAACTTCTCGCGCGCGTCGTTGATCGAGGCGCCATAGGGATAGAGGATTTGCGCCCAGCCGGTGATACCGGGTTTGACGTAGTGGCGCAGGTCGTAATAAGGAATCGACTTCGACAGTTCAGCAACAAACTGCGGGCGCTCGGGGCGCGGCCCGACGAAACTCATGTCGCC
>JANLSI010000073.1:0-4243 GCA_031362345.1 Pseudomonadota bacterium | reverse complement strand
CCCGGTCTTTGGGCTGTTCGGCAATCACGACGCCGAGAGCGAGATGACGCGTAAGCTCGATCTGCCGGACAACGTGAGTTGTTTCGCGGCCAACAAGCCGCAGACCTTCACCCTCGACGCGCTGCGCGTGGCCCTGCACGGCCAGAGCTTCAAGCACAAGGAAACCACCGACAACCTCGCTGCCGCTTACCCGCCCCCTGTCGTCGGCTATTACAACATCGGCGTGTTGCACACCGCCCTCGAAGGCCATACCTCCCACGCCAATTACGCACCGTGCAGTCGCGCAGAGCTGCACGCGCGCGGCTATCAGTACTGGGCGCTCGGCCATGTGCACGAGTTCGCGCAGTGGCACGGCCCGTCGGTCATCGTTTTCCCTGGCAACCTGCAGGGTCGGCATATCCGCGAGACCGGCCGTCGCGGCGCGGTGCTGGTCGAGGTCGATGGCATTGGCCACACCACGGTCGAGCGTCTGGTTATCGACGTGCTGCGCTGGGAGGCGCTGCGCATCGATGCGGCGGACTGCGCTTCGCTGTTGGACGTCGCGCGACACATCGGCCGCGCGCTTGAAGCCTTGCTTGAGCGCGACAGCCATGTGCCGCGTGCGGTGCGTGTCACCGTCCATGGCCGCACGGCAGCCCATGGCGAACTGTTCGGTTTCGAGAGCCAACTGCGCAACGAAGTGCTGGCGCGCATCGCAGCCATAGACAACGCACGACTGTGGCTGGAGAAGGTCAAGATCGAGACCGAAACCCTGCGCGATCCTGCAATGCCCGGCCAGCACTTCGACGCCTTCAGCGACCTGCAGGAGATCCTGCGCGAGGCCGGCCAGGATGCTGAGTTCCTGCAGCAGCTCACGACTGATCTTGGCGCGTTCACCGCGCGCATGCCCCATGAACTCGATGTCCTGGTTGCGGATCTTGAAACGGTACGCGGCGGCGACGTGGCGGGTTTGCTGGCGCGGGTCGCGCCTGCGCTGCTCGCGCGACTGGCCGGCGCGGAATAGTCCATGCGTCTTCGCCAACTCGAACTCCTGCGCTATGGCAAGTTCACTAATACGCTGCTTGAGTTTCCCCGCGCTGAGTCCGACTTTCATGTCATTGTCGGGCCCAACGAGGCGGGTAAGTCGACGGTCCGCGCGGCGGTGCAGGAACTATTGTTCGGCATGCCGCGCAGCTCGCCGCTGGCGTTCATGCATGCGCAGTCCGATCTGCGCCTTGGCGCCATCGTCGAGAATGCGGACGGTCAACAGCTCGCCTTCCAGCGCAGCAAATCCACTAAGGCGCCCTTGCGCACGCCCGACGACGAGCCCTTGGTCGAGGGCGCGCTGCAGGCTTTTCTCGGCGGTGTCGAGCGCGCCTTCTTTGAACAGATGTTCGGCCTTGATCATGGCCAGCTCGTGGAGGGCGGCAAGAGCATCCTCGATGCCTCTAAGGACGTCGGCCAGGTGTTGTTCCAATCGGCGGCGGGGATTGCCGGTCTCGGCCGGATCAAGGACGCCCTGGCGGACGAGGCCGGCAAGCTGTGGGCGCCGCGCAAGGCCAACGACCGCGCCTATTACATCGCGGCCGCGCGACTCGAACAGGCCAGCGCCGAACTCAAGGAAGCCACGGTGCGCACCCGCGCGTGGACGGAAGCGCAGACCGCACTTGCGGATATCGACAGTCGCATCGAACAGGCCCGCGCGCGGCGCGCGGAACTCGAACGGGCGCGCGCGTCGTGTGAGCGGGTACGCCGCCTCGCCCCTACAGTGCAGGCTCTGCATGCCAAGCAGCGCGAGCGCGATGCACTCGGCGAGGTGCTGGATCTGCCAGCCGATGCTGCGGCGCTGCTCGGCGCAGGTCAGGCCGCGCTGGCCGAGACGAACTTGCGCCTGCAACATTTCGAGGGCGACGTATTGCGCCGACGCGAAGAGCGCGAAGGTATCGAATACGACGCGGCGCTGCTGGCAGTGCAGGCCGACATCGAAGTGCTCGAAGCCTTCAAGCACCGCGTTCGTGATCACCCCGGCGATCTCGCCCTGCGTCGACAGGAAGTGCAGCAGCGGCTGCAGACAGTACGCGCGCGCTGCATCGAACTCGGCTGGCCGACAGACGAAACGTCGGTGCGTGCGATGCTGCCGTCATCGCTAACACGCAAGGCCGTCGCGCGCCTGGGCGCTAGCTATGGCACGCTGCAACTGGCGCAGGCGAATGCGGCGCGGGCAGTCAAGGACAAGCGAAGCGACATCGACAATTTGTCCGTAGCGCTGGCTGCAACCAGCGAGATCCACGTCGCGGCTGGGCTGCGTGCCGCGTTGTCGCAAGCCCAGGGCTTGCGCAACAGTGCGCAGAAGCAGCGCGATCTTGTCGCTGCGATCGAGAGCGCTGAACGTGGTTTGTCTGATGCCTTGCAGACCCTCGCGCCCTGGCAGCGCGAACCGCACGCGCTACGTGCAATGACGCTGCCTTCCAGGGAAGGCGTGACAGCTTTGCGCGACGCACGCCAGACGCTGGTCGTCACCCTGCGTGCAAGCGAGGAGGGCGTGGCCGAGGCCACCGCCAAGGTCGACGACGCGCGTCTCGCCGTGCAGCACTACGCGGCTGCTCGCAACATCGTCACCAGCGCGGACGTGCAGACGGCACGCGTGTATCGAGACCAGACCTGGGCGGCTTTGAAGGATGGCAGCACACCCTTGGCCAGTGGCGCGCCGGCCCTGGATGCGGCTATCGCGCTGGCCGATCGCCAGGCCGATACGCAGCTCGGCTCGACCGCCGAAGCCGCCGAACTGACCAGCCGCAAACAGCGCCATGAGCGCGAAGTGCTCGCCCATGCGCGACTCGCTGGCCTGTTGGCTGGGCACCGCCAGGCCTTGCAGGACTTCGACCAAGCATGGGCTGAGCGAACGCAACGCATCGAGCTGCCGGGCATGGCGCTGGACGATGTCGCTGCCTGGTTATCCCGGCGCGAAACCGCCATTGCCGCTGGCACGACCCTCGCGAGCCGACAGAGCGAAGCGGCTGCGGAGCAGCGCGCCGCACTCGAAGCCGCTGAAGCACTGGTCGCGCAATTGCACAGCGCCGACGTGGCGCTTGGCGCGGACCTCGATCTCACCGCGCTGTGCGGCGCGGCCGAACAGCACATACGCCACGGCGATACGGTGCAGGAACGGCGCAAGTCCCTCGCGCAGCGTCTGGCCGAGGCCGCACGCGAACTACAGGCACTGCAAGAAGACATCGAGACAGCTGCGCAAGCCTGCCACGACTGGCACCAGCAATGGGCGGCTGCGCTGGGCGCGGCGGGGCTGACCGGCAGGGCGCTATCGGTCGCAGATGCGGAAGCGGCATTGGAACTGCTGGCGAGTGTGGTCGCGGATCTCGACGAAGTCGCCAAGCTGCGTCGCGATCGCATCGAAACCATGGAGCAGGATCTCGAACGCTTCCAGGGCATGGGCGCCGAACTCGCTGCACGTCTCGATCCCGCGCTCGTGCCGGAAACCAACACGGCGCTGATCTCACGCACGCTCTATGCACGCCTGCAGCAGGCCCAGGCTGGCCACGAGCGATGCATCGCCGCTGACACCGCGCTCGCCAGGGCCGAGGAGCAGCGTGACGAAGCCGCACTGCAGGTTGACACCGCCGCCGCCCGCTTGCGGCCGCTGCTCGAAGCGGCCGGTACGATCAGCGCCGCTGCCGCCCTGCCGCTGGTCACGCGCTCTGATCGTAAGCGCGAACTGGTGCGTGATATTGATCAATTGCGTGATGATCTGACGCGTGATGCCGACGGACTCGACCTGCAAGCGGTGCTGGCCGAAATCGATAGCAGTGACCTTGCCGCGCTCACCACCGAACTCGGTGAGCTCGAAGCGCAGCTCGCCACCCTCGCCGATGAGACGCACATCATGGCCGGCGAACAGGTGCGCGCCGAGCAAACCCTGGCCAGTATCGCCGGCCAAGCCAACGCCGCGATCGCCGAAGCCAAACGCCAGGAAGCCTTGGCTGCCATGGCCGACGCGGTAGAGCGTTATCTCAAGGTGCAGACCGCATCCCAGCTACTGCGTTGGGCGATTGCCAAGTATCGTGATCGCAAGCAAGGCCCGATGCTGGCGCGCGCTGATGGCATCTTCGCCGAGCTGACGCTGGGTCGTTATACGAAACTGCGCGTCGATTACGACAAGAATCCGCCGAGTCTCGCTGCGCGACACAGCAATGGCCGCGATGTCGAGGTTGCGGGTTTGAGCGAAGGCACCCGCGACCAGCTCTATCTG
>JANLSI010000556.1:0-1711 GCA_031362345.1 Pseudomonadota bacterium | reverse complement strand
GTGCACGACCGCCGACCAGGCTTTCGATGGCGTGGCCGAAGTATGGTTCAGGACCCGCGTCGAGATGGAGGCGGTGTTCACGACACCCGAAGGTCAGTACGCCCGCGACGGCGCGACGGCCACTGCGTCGAACATCGCCATCCTGCTGACTGAAGAACACGTTATCGTCGAGTAATAGCTGCTATGTTGAATCCCACGCCGCAGACCACCTATCTCAAAGACTATCGTCCGCCCGCCTATCTGATCGCGACCGTCGCACTCGACGTCGATATCCGGCTCGACGCGACTGTGGTGCGCGCGGTATTGGAAGTGTCACGCAATCCCGCCATCGACGGCGCACCGCCGCTGGTTTTGCATGGTGATGGATTAGATCTCGTGAGTGTGGCCATCGATGGTCGCGCGCTCACGGCCAGTGAATACGTCCTCGATAGCGCGCATCTCACCATCGCCCGGGTGCCGGCGCGCTTCACGCTCACGACGGTGGTGCGCATCCATCCCGAACAGAACTCGCAACTGATGGGACTCTATGCCTCGCAGGACGGCTATTTCACTCAGTGCGAGGCCGAAGGCTTCCGACGCATCACCTTCTTCATCGACCGGCCCGATGTCATGTCGCGCTACACCACCGTCATTCATGCCGAGCGCGCGCGCTTTCCGCTGTTGCTCTCCAATGGCAATCTCGGCGGCAGTGGTGACGAAGCGGACGGAAGGCACTGGGCGCGCTGGGTCGATCCGTTTCCGAAGCCTTGCTATCTGTTTGCCCTGGTCGCGGCACGCCTCGACGAGCGCGAGAACGATTTCCTCACGTGCTCGGGCCGCACGGTCAAACTCAAGCTGTTCGTGGAGCCAGGCAAACTCGATCAGTGCCTATTCGCGATGGAAGCGCTTAAGGCCGCGATGCGCTGGGACGAAGAGGTGTTCGGTCTCGAACTCGATCTGGACCAGTACATGATTGTCGCGGTCGGTGATTTCAACATGGGCGCGATGGAGAACAAGGGTCTCAACATTTTCAACACCAAGTACGTGCTGGCGCGCGCCGACACCGCCACCGACATGGATTTCATGATGCTGGACCGCGTCGTGGCCCATGAGTATTTCCACAACTGGACCGGCAATCGCGTGACCTGTCGCGATTGGTTCCAGTTGAGTTTGAAGGAAGGGCTGACGGTGTTCCGCGATCAACAGTACGGTGGCGATCGCTATTCCCACGCCGTGCAGCGCATTCAGGAAGTGCGGGTCTTGCGCGCCGCGCAGTTCCCGGAAGACGCCGGCCCGATGGCCCATCCGATCCGCCCCGAGTCCTATATCGAGATCAGCAATTTCTACACCGCGACGGTCTACAACAAGGGCGCAGAAGTTGTACGGATGATTCATACCCTGCTCGGACCCGAGCGCTTCCGCGCTGGCATGGATCTGTATTTCAAGCGTCACGATGGTCAGGCGGTGTGCACGGAAGATTTCGTCGCCGCCATGCAGGATGCTGCGGGTGTCCCGCTCAGCCAGTTCAACCGTTGGTATGGGCAGGCCGGCACGCCGGTAGTGACGGCGCGCGGCAGCTACGACGCGCAGGCGCGGTGCTACACATTGGATCTTGCGCAGGAATGTCCAGCCACGCCCGGACAGGACAGCAAGCTGCCGTTGCAGATCCCGATTGCACTCGCGCTGCTGGATGGCAGCGGTGGTGAGATTGCGCTCAGACTGGCCGGCGAAC
>JANLSI010000030.1:0-4488 GCA_031362345.1 Pseudomonadota bacterium | reverse complement strand
CGCATGATGGGCCAGATTCAATATGGCGAAGCGCTCGGCTATGAGTGCGTGTGGCTGGCCGAGCATCATGGGTCTCTGTACGGAACCATGCCACGACTTGCCGTCGCGGCGGCGGCTATCGCCGAGCGCACCACCACGATGCGTATCGGCACCGCAGTGACAATTCTGCCCTTCGACAATCCGGTGCGAACCGCCGAAGACTTCGCGATGGTCGATGTGATCAGCAATGGCCGCCTGGATTTCGGTGTCGGCCGCGCCTATCAACCGCTGGAGTTCAAGAATATGGGCCTGGCCTCCCGCCAGGATCACAGTCGCGAACTGTTTCAGGAATCCCTCGATATCGTGCTTGGCTTGTGGAACAACGAGAAGTTCTCCTACCAAGGCAAGCATTGGCAACTCGATGAGGTGGAATGTCATCCGCGCCCGATCCAGAAGCCCATACCGATTCATGTCGCGGCCATCAGTCCCGAGACATTCGGCATGGTGGCAGCCAAGAATCTGAATATTATTCAGGCTGCGACCCTCATGCCGCTGACGGAATTGAAGGCCTTCTGCCTGGAGGCCAAACGCAAGCTCATCACGAAGGGCCATCGTGCCGAAAGTCTCGATTTTCCACTGTTGTGGATCACCCATGTCGCCAACAGTTTCGACGAAGGCAAGCAGCGCTCGGCGCCCGCCTTGAAATGGTATTTCGATACCCTGTTGTCACTAGTACCCCAGGGCGCGAAGTCACCGAAATCCTACGAAGCCTTCGCCGCAGCGGCCGACGCCTATCACGAGGCCGGCGGTTTTCCAGTCGAGATCTTGAACGAGACCGGCAATTTGATACTCGGTACGCCGGATTTCGCCGCCCAGCGCATGGCAGAAGTGCGCAACGACATGGGCCAGCAGGAAGTCATCCTGTGGATGCAAGTCGGGGGCCTCGACGACAAACATGTCCGGGACTCGATGCGCTTGTTCGCCGAAGAAGTGATGCCACGCTTCAAGGGCCAGCCGCCGGTAGTGCCGAGCGCACTGCGTAACATCAAAGTCGCCTAGCTGCCTGGTTCCGTCATGAGCAAGCCGGCAGTGCAGGCCCAACGGACCAAAGAATGGGACGAACATATCGGCAGCGCACGCCTGTCGGCGTGGATGGAAGCCCAGGGTCTCGGCACCGCAGCCATCGCCAACGTCAGCCGCCTGGCCGGCGGCACGCAGAACATTCTCTTCGCTTTCACTAAGGGCGAGCGCCGCTTCGTGCTGCGCCGACCGCCGGCAATACCGGTCGCGACCCACAACGAGACCATGCGGCGCGAAGCCCGCGTGCTCGCTGCGCTGGCCGCTAGCGATGTCCCACACCCGCGGCTGATCGCGGCCTGCCCCGATGAGTCGGTACTCGGCGTGGCGTTTTACCTCATGGAAGCCATCGATGGTTTCAACGCCACGGTCGCGCTGCCCGAACCCCATCGCAGCAGCCCCGCTATGCGTCACGCCATGGGCATGGCATTGGTCGATGGCATCGCCGCCCTCGGGCGTATCGATTATCTTGCCGTCGGCCTTGAGGACTTCGGCAAGGCTGACAATTATCTCGAACGGCAGGTGGACCGCTGGCGTCGTCAACTGGCGAGCTACAAGAAATATGCTGCTTGGCCCGGGCCCGGCGCGCTGCCCGACGTCGAACGCATCGCCCGCTTCCTCGATGCCCATCGGCCGCAGGCCTTCATGCCCGGCATTATTCATGGCGACTATCACCTCGCCAACGTCATGTTCGCCCATAGCAGTTCGCAGCTCGCGGCGATCGTCGACTGGGAACTCTCGACCATTGGCGATCCATTGCTCGATCTCGGCTGGGTGCTGGCCACTTGGAAGGGTGACGACGGCAACGAAATCGATGGCCTGGTGGTCGAGCCATGGCAAGGTTTCCCGACGGCTGCCGAACTGGTCGCACGTTACGCCGCCGGCAGCCCCCGGGATGTAAGCGCCATCGACTGGTACACCGTGCTGGCCTGCTACAAGCTCGCCATCATCATTGAAGGCACCCATGCGCGGGCCTGTGCCGGCGACGCGCCGGTCGCCACGGGCGATCGTCTGCATCGCCATGCGGTGCATCTGTTGCGGCGCGCCTTGCTGCGGATAGTCTGATGCAGCCATCCCATCATCGCGCGCACTGCTGAAGTCCGCTTGAGTGTCAGGACTTGCTTATTGCTTCATATCGATTCGTTGATGTGCAGCGGCAGCGGCTGGTTCGGGCAAAAGGCAAGCTCTGACGCCCACTGCTCTCTCGCTATCGGGCGACCGTGACGGGTAATAACGACTTCCTCTCCGGATTCAACCGCCTTCAATAATTCACTCAGATGTGCCTTAGCGTGAGCAACACTCATGGTATTCATCATTGCTGCTTGCTCCCCTCAATGGTGTGCGTTCAAAGGTCGAGCACCACGCTCGTTGCAGCATCCGCGCCACCGGCCGGCACTGCGCAGCAGATCAGCACTTCGCCGGCCGCCAGCGTTGCGGCGGGTGCAATCGGATAATGCACCTGCCCGCTCAGCAGCCGGGTTCGACAGGTGCCGCACGAACCGCCGCGACAACTGTACTCCGGGGTCAGGCCGCAGCGCTCGGCCAGTTCCAACAGGCTGCCGCTGTCCAGCGTCCAACGCGCCTCTTTGGCAGATTTTAGGAACATCACCGGCACTGGCTGGGTGGCAGGCGTGTTTTGCTCGACGTGTATCGCGCCTGGGTCAAATTGTCTGCGTAGCGTCGAGGGGCCGAAGGTCTCGGCGTGAATGCGTTCGTCGCTTACGCGCAGCGCCCGCAGCGCGTCATACAAATCTTGCGTGAACGCAGCGGGCCCGCATAGGTAAAATTCGAAATCGTCGAAGGGTAACAACGCCTTCAGCAGGTCGATATTGATACGCCCGCTCAACTCGAAGTCTTGACCCTCGCGAGCGCTGCGCTCTGGCTGACCTAACACCCGCACCCAATGCAGCGCCGTGTCATTGCCTGCGGTGAGCTCGGCTATCTCATCGCGAAACGGCAGATCGGCGAGGCTGCGCGCGCTCTGCACGAAGTAGGTACGCCGCGTGCGGCGCACGCGTTTACCTTCATAGACCACCTCGCGCAGCATCGACAACACGGGCGTCACGCCGACGCCGGCCGATAACAGCACCAGCGGCCGACGCTCTGCGGCATCGACCACGAAGCCGCCCTGGGGGGCGCGCGCCTCCAGCACATCGCCCACCTTAATGTGATCGTGCAAATAGCCAGACACCGCCCCGACGCGCTTGACGCTGATACGCAAGAACCCATCCGATGGCGCGCTTGAGACGCTGTAGGTGCGGATCACCGGCGTCGCTGTGCCGGGCAAGGTCACGCGCAGTGGCAGGTGCTGGCCGGCACGAAACAGCGGTAGCCCGGCACCATCGGTGGCTTCGAGATACAAGGACCGGATGGTCGTACTTTCCATTTCTATGCGCGCCACGCGCACGCCTCGCCAGGCATTGCGCAAGGCGTCGGCGGCGATACGCGCGCGGGTCTGTTGCCACGAGCCGGTCAGCAGACTATTGGGCGAAAATTCGCGCAAGCGCCAGCGCAAGGTCAGCGCTGCCTCGTGCCGCACTAGCGCCTCGACATGCACGCGCCACAACCGCTCGGCACCCTGGAAGGCTGCCACTTCTTGGCCGTCGAAAACGATCTCGGTGCGCCCGCTGACCTGCAACAGATCACCGCTGTCAAAGTCGATGAACAGCAGGCCGGCACGCGGATTGACGAGTAGATTGCCGAGGGTGTTGAAGTACAGATTGCCGGCGAAATCGGGAATGGTCAGACACTCGCCGTCGATCTTCACGAAGCCGCGTTGGCCGCCGCGATGGGAGACGTCGACGGCGCGGCGCGCCGCATCGCCCTCCGCGTCAACATAGCTCGCCACAAAAAAAGTATCGGCCGCGCCGATCACCGCCCGTGCGGCAGCGTCGAGGCCGCTCAGCCGTTGGTGTGTAAGCATAGTGGGGTCAGCTGGCGCGCCTACGAGCTCGGTATCGCGCAACTGGATGTATTGCGGACAATTGCCAAAGGCCTGCTCCACGGTTACGGAAAATCCGCCATCGGTGAGCACCTCTACCCGCCCGTTGACGCGATTGCGCCGTCGCGTATGCAGTTCGATACCAAGCAAGCCCACCGCTGCACCGGGTACGAGGCTCGTAGCAGCGGGATCGCCCAGCGCCGGAACACTCTGCAACCGCAGCGTCTGCGCGTCTGGCGAGAAGGCAAAGCCCGGCGGCCCTGCGAGGATGCTCGCCCAGGGCTTGCCCTTGGCATCGACGGTACCGAGCAATAGGAACGGCAACTGGCGATAGAAATCGCGATGCTGCTCCGGCATGAAATCGCGAATGACCTGACGCCCGACATCCGCCATACGCTCGGCCACGCCAACGCGCTGCTGCAACTGTTTTTCACCGGCGTGCCAGGGCGATGTGCGGTCTTCCGTTTCGTGCTTGTTAATGGCGGCTACTC
>JANLSI010000869.1:0-2103 GCA_031362345.1 Pseudomonadota bacterium | reverse complement strand
CCAGGGCGGTGAGATCGGGCGCTTGTTCGGCGCTCTCGATCAGCCGGCAGGCCTCGGCCACGAGGGCGGCGTGACGCACCGCGCGTGGGGGCTGGTCGGGTTGACACCGTTTGCAAGGGCGGAAGCCCGCTGCGACGGCGGCCGCCGTGCTGACATGAAAAGCGACATTCTCACGCCGGGCGAGGCGCGCGGCGCAGGATGGCCGGCAGTACACACCGGTGGTACGGACCGAATAGAAGAAGCGCTCGTCGGCGCGCGGGTCGCGGGCGACGACCGCCGCCCAACGCGCCTCGTCATCATTGAAGGGCGCGTTCGCGCTGTCGTAGGCAGTGTTCGATGCATGCATGGTGTTGACCTCTGTAACACAGCTGACGGCTGTGGCAGGGCCATAGTCGCGCGCCCTGTCGGTGCTCGCACTCCGGGTCTTGCGATTGAATTCGAGCGTCCGCCCGTGGCGCTCGCCGGAACAGCTGAGCAGCCACCGTCGGTGCTTGGAATTATGGCTAGAATACCGGCCTCATGCGCGACCGCAACCATAGCCGCACTGCCGAGGCCACCGCCGCCATCCGCGCCTGTCACCTGCGCTATGATTCGCCGCTGGTGTTTGCCGACCCGTTTGCCGCGCAGCTGACCAGCCCCTGGTGGCGCGCGGTCGCGAGCAACCCCGTGCTCTATTGGTCCATCGTGCGCGGCCTACTCGCCGCGCTGCGGCCAGTGCATGGCTGGATCTTGGTGCGAGACCAGCTAACGGTCGACGATCTGCGGGTTTTCGTGGCCAACGGCGGGCGCCAGTACGTGCTGCTCGGCGCCGGCTTCGACTCCATCGCCTTGCGCCGTCCCGAGTGGCTGCAGGGTGTGCGCATCATCGAGGTCGATCATCCCGCCACCCAGGCGGTCAAACTCGCGCGTATCGCAGCCAGCGGCGTGGCGCTGCCCTTGCCTGACTTTGAGACGGTACCTGTCGATTTCGAACGCGAGAACCTCAGTGAGGGTCTCGCGCGCTCGGGCTTCGATGCCACGCGGCCGAGCTTCTTCGCCTGGCAGGGCGTGATTTACTACCTCACCGCCGCCGCGATCGTCGACACCCTCCGCCATATCGCGGCGTGCGCTGCGCCCGGCAGCGAACTGGTGTTCGATTTCCTGTTGCCGGAATTCGCCTTGCAACGGGGTCGCCGCCATGTGTGGTCCTTGACCCACGCCATGACGGCGCGCATGGGCGAGCGCTATATCAGCTATCACACGCCGGAACAGTTGCAGACTCTGCTCGAAGCCGTTGGCTTTGAACTCATCGAGGTCCAGCGCGATCACCAGCTTGAGGCGCGCTATTGCGCCGATCGTCGCGACAACTTGAGCGTGATGCACGGCTTTGGCATCGCGCGCGCCAGACGGCGCTCTTGATCGCAGCCTTGCGTGGAGTCTATCTATTTCGCTTCGTGCACCCGCACCAGGCCGGCTTTCAAGGCCATCAGACACAGTTCTACATCACTGCGCAGCCTCAGTTTGCGGCGCATATTGCTGCAATGGGTCTGCACCGTCTTGGCCGACATGTCGAGTTCGGTGGCGATTTCGGCCGTCGCATAGCCGCGCGCTAGCAGACTCAGTACCGCGACTTCTTTGGGTGTCAGGTTGCGCAGCTTGTTGACCGGCCCCATGTCGCGCACGTTGGTGGCGAGGTGGTAGGCCACATCGGCGCCGATGGCGAGATCACCGCGCGCCACGCGGCGTATGTTTTCCAGCAGGTCGCGGGTCGAAGTGCGCTTGGACAGGAAACCGCGACCGCCGGCTTCGAGCAAGGTCAAGGGGTAGTGGCCGGCAGCGAAGGCCGACAGACCGATGATGCGTAGTCGCGGATCGATGGCGAGCAACTCGCGCGCCACGCCGACGCCATCTTCCTCGCCGATTTCCATGTCGAGCAGAACCACGTCGACGGGCTGTTCAGCGACGAAATGACGGGCGCAGGCGCCGGAATTGCCACTGCCGACCACCGCGATGGCGTGATCGGTGCTCAGCCGTTGGGTCAGCAATTCGGTCACGAGTTTGTGATCGTCTACCACGTAGACGCGGTAGGGCGGCGATAGCGACGCGTATTGCTGCATGCGCATG
>JANLSI010000820.1:0-4106 GCA_031362345.1 Pseudomonadota bacterium | reverse complement strand
GGTTTGGGCGCGGTTGGTGCTAATACATTCGCACACTAAAAACTACCCCCCTTTTTTGGTGCCTTGGATGGATTGTGCTATTGAATTCGCACCTACTCCATCCCCACCATCTCCACCCGCCGGTCATCGATCTCGCGCTGCAAGCGTCCTTCGCGATCGACATCCTCGCTGCGTACGCAACGACCGAGAATATCGACCAGCACGTTGGCGCGCTGCGCTTCGCGCTTCCACGCCACCAGGTCATCGGCGCATTCGCGTTGCGAGCGCGTCACCATCGCTTCTAAGGCGTTGATGGTGCGTTCGAGCTGGCCCAGGAACACGCGGGTATCGCGCGCGGCAGCGGCGCTCATGATCTGACCGGGGTGCTGCAAAGCGCGGGCATATTCCTGACGATAGCGGCGAAACTCCTCGAGCTTGTGCAGATTGCCATCATGCCGCCCGCGGGTCGTGGCCAGCTTCTGCGCGGCAACGGATTTCTGCACTTCGTTCAGACTGACAATACGTTTCATGCGTTGGCTGCGAGTCATGTGTCCACCTCAGGGGGAATCGGCGTCGATCACATCGCCACCTGTGACCTGCGCCAGGGCCGTGACCGCGTCCGAAAAATTAACCGCCGCGCGCCGATCCTGGCGTAGGAACTCCAGGATCTGCGGTCGCATCGCGACCGCGCTGTCGAGCTCAAGATTGGCGCCGCGCTGATAGGCGCCAACGTTGAAGAGGTCGGCGTTCTGTTCGTACAGTGAATAAAAATGTTTGAGTGCGCGGGCGTATTTGATCTGACGATCACCCACCACCTGCGACATCACGCGGCTGATCGAACTTTCGATGTCGATGGCCGGGTATAGACCGCGCTCAGCGAGGCGTCGCGATAGCACGATATGGCCGTCGAGAATCGCCCGTGCCGAATCCGCCACCGGATCGTTGGGATCGTCGGCTTCGGTCAACACTGTGTAGAAAGCGGTGATCGAACCATGCCCACCGACACCCATGCCGGCGCGTTCCACCAGTTGCGGCAGACGCGCAAAGACCGACGGTGGGTAGCCGCGCGTCGCGGGTGGTTCGCCGATGGTGAGCGCAATCTCACGATTGGCCTGCGCATAGCGCGTCAGCGAATCCATCAACAGCAATACATGCCGACCGGTGTCACGGAAATATTCGGCAATACTGGTCGCCATGGCGGCGCCATGCATACGCATGAGCGGGGGGTTATCGGCCGGGGTCGCCACCACCACCGCGCGTGCCATGCCGTCTTCGCCCAGGATCTGTTCGATGAATTCCTTCACTTCGCGACCGCGTTCACCGACCAAGCCGACCACGATCACATCGGCATCGGTAAAGCGCGTCATCATGCCCAGCAGCACGGACTTGCCAACACCCGACGGCGCGAACAAGCCGATGCGCTGACCGCGCCCCACCGTCAACAGGGCATTGATCGAGCGCACCCCGACGTCGAGCGGCTCACTGATCACGGCGCGTTGCAGAGGATTGATCATCTCGCCATGTAGCGGCCGCCGCTCGGTGAGGTGCAGCGCACCGCGACTGTCGAGCGGCCGCCCGGAGCCATCCAGCACCCGCCCGAGCAAGGCCTCGCCTACCGCCACGTCACCGGCGCCGCCGAGTGGGATAACCCGTGCATTGGGCGACAAGCCGCGTGGAATACCGGTCGGCATGAGAAACAGGCGTTCGCCCGAGAAGCCCACCACCTCGGCGTCGACGTCGACCCCGCCCGGGTTGTAAATCCGGCAGCGATCACCGATCGCCGCCTGGCAGCCGACCGCTTCCAGCGTCAGGCCGACCATGCGCGACAGTTTGCCCTCCACCGCCACCGCCGGCGCTTGTTCGAGCCGTTCGAAATAAGCTTGCAGATGGGTCCGCCAGCGCGCCGCCGCTGGCGTACTCAGCAAGGACTGCGGGGCCACGCTCACGGCGTACCCCGATCGCCTTCGCGCTCACCGCCAAACATCTTCGACGCGATGGCAGCGAGGCGCGCTTCGACGGTGGCATCAATGCGCGAGGTCTCGGTCTCGACGATGCAGCCGCCACGCGCGATCAAAGGATCGGCCTCGACCCGCCAGCGGATACCGTCGCTATCGATAGCGAGCGCCGAACGCACCAGCTCGGCATCGTCGGGATTGAGGTGCAAGGTCGTGCCGCGACTCGCGATCGGCAGCAGCCGCATGGTTTCGCGTACCACCCCTATCACTTCGCCCGGGGCGGTCTTCAATTCACGCCGCACGAGGTGGCGGGCGATCAGTAGCGCGAGCTCCGCGACCGAGGTCACCATCTCCTCATCGAGGGTCGCGAGCGGCGTGGCCAGCTGGGCCGTGATCGCGGCGAGGGTCGCGCAGCGTGCCTGGCTATCCTGCGCCGCGCGCGCCTGGCCATCGGCATAGCCTGCACTGCTACCGCTATCAAAGCCTTCCGCGTAGGCCTGTTGGTGGATGCCGTCAAGCTCGCGGGCGGTGACCACGCCCACCCCATCGGCGCCGTTGCGCACCAGGATCTGCTCGATATCGGGCAGCTCGTAGCTGGTGACCAGCCCCGTGCCGGGGCCAAAGCCCAGCTCGTCCATGCGCGTTCCCACTTCGCTAGCGATGGCTTCGGCGGCGTGCATAGGCGGTCCTCGTCCTTACACCATCTGCTCGCCGGAACCGCCGAGGCTAATCGTGCCTTCGTCGGCCAGCCGTCTGGCAATGCCAAGAATTTCCTTCTGCGCCACTTCCACTTCCGACAGTTTGACCGGGCCCTTAGACTCCAGATCGTCGCGCAACATTTCAGCCGCACGGCTGGACATGTTCTTGAAGATTTTGTCCTTGATGGCTTCGTCGCAGCCTTTCATGGCCAGCACCAGATTGTCGGTCGAGACCTCGCGCAACAGGGCCTGGATGCCACGGTCGTCGATCTCGGCGATGTTCTCGAAGGTGAACATCAGGTCCTGAATCCGGGTGCCGAGGTCAGCGTCAGCTTCGTTGATCTGCTCGCTGATTTTGGCCTCGATACTGCGGTCAACGAAGTTGAGGATCTCGGCCGCGCATTTGACGCCCCCCAGCGCAGACTGCTGGCCGCCAGCGCCGCCGCGCAACTGTAGTTCCAGCATTTCGTTCAATTCCTTCATCGCCGCAGGCGCAATGCCATCCATCGTTGCGATCCGCATCAGCAGATCGGCGCGGGTGTTTTCCGGCAGCATCGACAACACGGTGGCCGATGTATCACTGTCGAGGTAGGACAACACGATGGCGATGATTTGGGGATGTTCGAAACGCACCAGTTCGACGATCGCGCGCGGGTCCATCCACTTCAGCGATTCCAGACCCTTAGTATTGCTGCCGAGCAGGATACGCTCGATCATGCTGCTGGCTTTTTCCTCGCCTAGGGCATTGGTCAAGACCGAGCGGATGTATTCCTCGTTGCCCAGGCCGATGCCGGTATGGGAGCGCACCAGTTCGATGAATTCATCGATGGCGGTGCTGACACTGGTCGGTGAGACCACGTCGAGACCGGTCATGGCGATGCCGATTTTCTGCACTTCGCGCGGACCGAGATATTTCATGATCTCAGCGGCCGGGCCTTCGCCTATCGACATAAGAAAAATGGCGGCTTTTTGCGCGCCATCGAGGTTGCTTGCGGCGTCGACCATGATGCTTCCTGGTTTGCTACTCGCCGCCTACCCAGCCTTTGATGACCTGCGCGGCAACGCGCGGATCGCTGGCGACGAATTGTTTAACGCTGTCGATGTTCGGATCGATAGCCGACGATGCCAGCAGCGGACTGCTATCGGCGCGTTGATTGGTGAGTGCCATCTGCCCGTCCATGCCGGCGGGGCCAGCCAGGGCCGGCAGGCCGTTCACGCTGCTGCTGCCTTCAACGGCAAGTTCGCCGCTAGCGGCCGCAGTCAACGGCTTGCTCATGAGCGCCTTCACCGTTGGCCGTATCACGCCAAACAGCACGAACAAGACAAACAACCCGCCCGCCACTTGCCTGGCTAGATTCCACACCCAGGGCTGCTGCCAGATCGGCGGTTCAGGTAAAGCCTCCGGCGCCGGTGGCGCGAGGAATTCGGCACTGGTGATACTGACCGAGTCGCCACGCGTGGCATCGAAGCCGAT
>JANLSI010000817.1:0-3046 GCA_031362345.1 Pseudomonadota bacterium | reverse complement strand
AGTCGAGCTGAGGCAGCGAATAATGAAGATCGGACACGAGCAATAGGCGCACGATGACCGGCTTGCAAACCCTGGTTGTGTTGCTGCGTGCGCTCGGTGTTTGTCCCGCACCAAGGCCTGCACTATATATAACCCAGCATGGCGCGCGCCTGTGACAGCGCGCGCCACTACGCCAGCGCGGGGTAATCAGGCCCGCGCCGGCAGCATACACGCGCTCATGCCAGCGACCGCCGCCTCGGTGCTGTCATCGAGATCGGTTCGGAAAGTCGCGTGTACGCGATTGACCATCGCCGACAGGCCGATCGTCACGCACAACTCGACCAGCTCGTCTTGGTTGAAGCGTGCCGCGAGTTCCCCATACAGCTTGTCGTCGACCACGTTGTCGCGCGTCAGCACTTCGGAATAACGCAAGACCAGTTTGTCCGTCGCATCGAAACTCGCGCAGCTGTCCGGCGCGGCCATCAAAGCCATCTCTTCGTTCGTCAACCCGACACTCAGACCGAGCATCACATGGGTGGGGATTCAGTAATGGCAGGCGTTGATTTGCGACGCGCGCAGATAGGCCAACTCACGATAGCGTGGCGCGACGGTCGGATTACCGTAGAGCGTCTTGGCGATATGAATGAAGCCTTCGAGGAGGCCGGCATTGGCGCCGAATACTTTGAAGACGTTGAACAGCGGGAAACCGATATCCTGCATCTGCTGATATTGGGCGCGGACTTCCGGCGAAGCTGTTTCCGGTTCGACGAGGGGAATGCGGGCCATGCTCAGGGTGCCTTATGGTAGTGGAGGGTAGAGGCAGACTAACGAGCACTCTGCGGGCTGGCAAGTGTAGGGCAGTTAGCGGCCCCGCTACCCTGCCCGTTCGCGGCTGACCGCTGCAGTGTGCTATGCAGTCTCATTCGCTAAACTGCCTTCCTCATCCCGCCCTGCAGGATTGCCATGAAAAATCCCTTTGAGAACGACGAACGCCGCGCTTTCCGCGCTACCGTTGCGCGTTTCGTTAAAAACGAGATCGAACCCCATGCCGACGCCTGGGACGAGGCCGGCACCTTCCCCTGGGCCGTGCACGAGAAGGCCTGTGCACTCGGTCTGTTCGGCTTCGGTATCGATGAGCAATACGGCGGGCTGGGTTTCGAGGATGCCTTCATGCGTGCGGCGTCTGCGGAAGAACTCGGACGCGGCGGCATCGGTGGCGTGATCGCCGCCATCGGTTCGCGGGGCATCATGGTAGGGCTGGTCAACGGACTGGCTAGCGAAGCCATCAAGCGCCGCGCGCTGCCAGAAATCCTGTCCGGTGTGAAGGGCGGCGCGCTCGGCATTACCGAGCCGTCTGGTGGCTCGGATGTTGCCAATCTGCAAACCCGCGCGCGGCGCGAAGGCGATGAGTACATCATCAACGGTGCCAAGACCTTCATCACCGGCGGCATGAACGCGAGCTATTTCGCCATCGCCGCGCGCACTGGCGAGGAAGGCGGCGCAGGCATTTCGCTGTTCTTCGTCGAGGCTGGCATGGCGGGTTTCTCGCGCACCGCCATCGAACGCAAGATGGGTTGGTGGGCCTCCGATACCGCGACGCTCTACTTCGACGAATGCCGCGTGCCGGTGGCAAATCTGATGGGTATCGAGAACCACGGCTTCCTCGCCACGCTCAACAATTTCAATTTCGAGCGCCTGTTCATGTGCGCGCAGATGCTCGGCATGGCGCGCCGATGTCTGGAAGACAGCGTGGCCTACGCCCAGCAGCGCAAAACTTTCGGCAAGCCGCTGATCAAGCATCAGGTCATCCGCCACAAGATTGCTGACATGTCCTCGCGCATCGACGCCATGGACGCCCTCATCAATCAGATCTGCTGGAACATCAACGAAGGTGAGACGCCGGTCGCCGAGATCAGCAAGGCCAAGGTCTTCTGTTCCACCGCGCTTGAGTTCTGCGCCAACGAAGCCATGCAGATCTTCGGCGGCGCCGGCTATCTGCGTGGCATTGCGGTGGAGCGCATCTATCGCGAGACCAAGGTCATGACTATCGGCGGGGGATCGGCCGAAATCATGCGCGATCTGGCCATGCGACAGATGGGCTTGTAGGGCGCCGCTAGCCGAGAAATCGCCGCAGCACCGATAGCGCAGGATCTGCTGACTGATCAATACACTGTTACGCCATCAGGCTTGAGGGAAGTTCTGTCATGAGCGCAACGCGTAGTCTGGTGCTCGGAGGTAGTGTCTTCATCGGTCGTCACCTGGTGGAACGATTGCTGGCTGCGGGCCACGAGGTCACGATTTTGAACCGTGGCGCGCGCGCGGCCCTCGATGGCGTCGAGCAATTGCTGGCCGATCGCAAGGACAGCGAGGCCATGCGCCGCGCCCTTGAGCACCGGCAATGGGACGCGGTCTATGACGTCAGCGCGTCGGTGCAGGTCGCGAGTGTCGAAGACATCGCCACCCTCATCGAAGTGCTCGATGGTCAGTGCGGCATCTACGAATTCGTGAGCTCCATCGCCGCTTATCGCATGGGCCATGGTGCGTTCCCATGGACTGAAGATCTGCCGACCACCCGTTCCCGTGGGAGCAAATATGGTGGCCACAAAGCAGCCGTCGAAGCGTTGCTGGCCGAACGTCGCGCACGTACCGGGTTTGCGTACACGGTGGTGCGGCCGGCGGCGGTCTATGGCCCACACAATAATATTCCCGACGGTGAAATGGCGATGTTCCTGCGCCTGGGTCAAGGCCGGCCAGCGTTGGTGCCCCACGACGGTCTGGTGTGTTTCCCCTATGGGCATGTCGATGATCTGGCGCGCGCCATGGTGCTGGCGGCGAATACGCCAGCGGCGATCGGCGAGGTCTTCAACATCTCGGCCGACGCGGTGACCGCACTCTATTTCGTCGAAACCATCGCCGCCATCATGGGCGTCGAGGCTGAGATCATCAGGGTGCCCGATGCGCTCGTCGCCGAATTGAGCGGCCCGCTGCCTTTCAATCATCGCTTTCAGAAACTACTGCACGCGGTGGTCAGTGGCGATAAGGCGCGCCGCGTGTTGGGCTTTGAGCC
>JANLSI010000793.1:0-2814 GCA_031362345.1 Pseudomonadota bacterium | reverse complement strand
CAGATCAACGACACCCTGGGACATCACGTCGGCGACGTGGTTTTGCAGGAGACAGCACGGCGTATCGTGGCGCGCGCGCGGCGCGCCGATACCGTCGCACGACTCGGCGGTGACGATTTCCTGCTGCTACTGGAAGGCACGGACGCCAGCCAGGCGCGCGCTGTCCTCAGCGTATTGCGCAACAGTCTCATCGCGCCCATCGAACTTGAGGGCATGAATGTGACGCTCGACTTCCGCGCCGGTGTGGCCAGTTACCCGCAACACGGCAGCGATGCATCGGCCCTGATGCGACGCGCTGAGATCGCCATGTACGACGCCAAGGAATCCCACGAGTGGTTGGTCGCCTATCGCGCTGGGCGCGACGATGGGCATCTGCGGCAACTCTCCATCGTCGGCACCTTGCCAGCTGCGTTGCAGCGCGACGAACTGTCCTTGCATTACCAAGCCAAGGCCGATATGAGCAGCGGCACCATCGCCCAGGCCGAAGCACTGGTGCGCTGGATCCATCCGCAGTTTGGCTTCCTGCCGCCCGATGAATTCATCCCCGCCATTGAGCAGTCGGGCAACATCTCGATGCTGACGGCCTGGATTATCGATCGCGCTGCGCGCCAATGTCGTGACTGGCTGTCACGCGGTCTCGATATCAAAGTCAGCGTCAACCTTTCGGCACTCGACCTCCTGAATGAACAATTACCAGCGTTGCTGGAGCGCGCCTTACGTGACTACGGAATATCACCGCGACAGCTGGGGCTGGAGGTTACGGAATCCGCCGTGATGCGTGACCCGGTCACCGCGCTGGCGGTCTTGGCACAGCTGCGCGAAGCGGGCTTCGGGCTCTCGATCGACGACTTCGGCACCGGCTATTCCTCGCTCGCTCAGTTGAAACGCATGCCGGTCGATGAGCTCAAAATCGATAAGTCCTTCGTCATGCATCTCAGCGCATCGTCGGAAGACGCGGTGATCGTTAAATCGACCATCGACCTCGCCCATACACTCGGACTCAAGGTCGTGGCGGAAGGGGTGGAAACGGTCGACGGCTGGCATGTACTGCGGCGCTTGGGCTGCGATACAGCGCAGGGCTATCTGATCTCCAAGCCGCTCGCGCCGGTGGAATTCGAGCGCTGGTTGCGCGCCAATGGCCAGTCTTGTCTGGCCGTGACCGACATTGCGGCATGAAGGCTGGCGCGAGGAATTGGCGCGGGGATAGGTGTGGTCGCGGCGCCAGCGCCAGCACCATCACATTTTTGCTGGCTTGCTGGTGTGCACTCGCCGACGCCGACCCCTTACCCAACAATAGCCGTCTGCTCGCCACCGGTGGTGCGATCCAGATCGAAGGTCAGGCCGGTGGCGGTATCGTGCCATGGGCGGTGTTGGCGGGTTATGGCTCGAACGATGAATTCGGTGCCAGCGGCTTCTATACCCACGTCGAGCTGAAGGACTATGCGCTGGATGCGTTCGGCATCGCAGTCAGCTTCGACAATCGCATCGAATTGTCCCTCGCCCGTCAGGAATTCGATCTCGGCACGCTGGGTAAAGCGCTCGGGGTGCCGGACCAGGAACTGCGCCAGAATATCGTCGGGCTCAAGCTGCGCCTGGTGGGCGATTTGATCTACGGCCGGCTGCCGCAGTTTGCGTTTGGCCTGCAGTACAAGAGCAATCTCGATTTCGGCATCCCGTCGGCGGTCGGCGCGCGCTACGACGACGATGCAGATTTCTATTTGAGCGCGGCCAAACTGTGGCTGGCGGGACCTTTCGATCGCAATCTTTTCGCCAACCTCACGGTGCGCTATACGCGCGCCAACCAGGGCGGCTTGCTCGGCTTCGGTGGCGATCGTGGTGCGACTAGGGAGCTGCTGTTGGAGGGTGCTGTGGGCGTGTTCGTGACGCGCTATGTGGCCGTCGGCGCTGAATATCGGCAGCAGCCCGACAAGCTCAGCTTCTCGCCGCAGAGCGACTGGTTCGATGCCTTCGTTGGTGTGTTTCCGCACAAGCATGGGTCATTGGTCGCGGCTTACGCCGATCTCGGCACCATCGCGACCCTGCCTCATCAGCGCGGCTGGTATCTGTCGTTGCAGCTGGTGTTCTAGCAAGCGGAGGGCAACGCTATGGAATTTTCACGTTCCCGCCACGCGCGTTCTGCCGGGGTCGGCATCGGCCTGCTGGTCGTCGCTCTAAGTTGCAGCGGCCAGGCGTGGGCCGCCAACCGGCTCTACGACGATCTCGGCGGCGAAGGCGGCATTGTCGCGATCGTCGATCAATTGCTGTTCAATCTCGCCGACGACCAGCGCATCAACCATTTCTTCGTCGACACCAACCTGAAACGATTGCGCACCAAACTCATCGAGCAGTTCTGTACGCTGAGCGGCGGACCCTGCACTTACAGTGGTGACAGCATGGCTGACAGCCATGCCGGCATGGGTGTCGCTCACGCCGCCTTCAATGCCCTGGTGGAAGATCTGATCGAGGCGCTGGAGCATTGCCGGGTCGGCACCGGGGCGCAGAATCGGCTGCTGGCGCTGCTCGCACCGATGCACGCCGACATCATCGAGCAGCCCTAGCCGTCACCGCGCGAACTGACAGTGCTCGCTTCCTATTGAGACCGCTCCTAGTGTTGTGTCCGCGACGGAATCGGCGACAATACGCCGACGTACGGTTTTTCGCCCGCGCCGGTCTGGATTCGAAGCCTGAGGATATTTAATTGAACCTGCTCCATAACAGCTTTAAGGACATGATGAACGACGTCGTCGACTACGGCAGTTGCTGCGAATGCGGCACCTGCGTGGTGGCCTGTCCGCATAATGTCATCGAATACAT
>JANLSI010000768.1:0-16235 GCA_031362345.1 Pseudomonadota bacterium | reverse complement strand
GAGTGCGGGTAAGGACCTCGCCATCGCCGGCCGTGATCATGTCGTAGGCCAGCAGCAGATCGGTCTCGCCGGCCGCGATGCGCTGGCCGCGTAATTGCGTGCCCGGCGCGGCGATGCGGATATGGGACATCACTGCGCCGTTCTTCTGGGACATGCCGGTCATATCGAGCACGCTTATGGCCTTACCTTCGAGATGGGCAGCCATGCCAAGGATAGCGCCAACGGTGATCACGCCGCTGCCGCCGACACCCGTAATCAGGATGTTGTAGGGGTGAGCCGGTAGCTCGATCGACGGTTGCGGAAGTTCCTCATCCACCTTCTGCTGCACCTTGCTCGCCTTCGGCGGCACCGCCAGCAGTTCGACGGTGACGAAGCTCGGGCAGAAACCGTCGACGCAGGACAAGTCGTTGTTGCAGGCATCCTGATCGATGGTGCGCTTGCGACCCAGCGGTGTTTCCAGCGGCGCAATCGCGGTGCAATTGGAGACGCGCCCGCAATCGCCGCAGCCTTCGCAGACTTCTGCATTGATATAGGCGCGACGCGGCGCCTGGGCGAGTTTCAGATGTTTGCGGCGGCGGCGCTTCTCGGCGGCGCAGGTCTGGTCGTAAACCAGCACGCTGACACCGGCGATATCGCGCAGCTCACGCTGCACCGCATCGATGTCGGCGCGAGGATGAATCGTAGCGATGCCACGCAGTCGCGCATCGGCGCTGTGGGGCGTCGGATCTTCCGCCACCACGCGTACCTGTTTCACGCCCTCGGCAGCGAGCTGCATGACGATGTCAGCCACCGTCAGCTGCCCATCGATGGGCTGTCCGCCGGTCATGGCGACGGCGTCGTTGTAGAGAATCTTGTAGGTGATGTTGACACCGGCGGCGACGGCCGCGCGAATAGCGAGACTGCCCGAGTGGAAATAGGTGCCATCGCCGAGATTGGCGAACACATGGGGCAAGGTCGAAAACGGCGCTTGGCCTATCCAGGTCACGCCCTCGCCGCCCATCTGCGTCATGGTGCGGTTGGATTCGGGGAAAATCGCGGTGGCCATCACGTGGCAGCCGATACCCGCCAGCGCGATGCTGCCCTCCGGCGTGCGCGTTGAGCGATTATGCGGACAGCCTGAGCAGTAGTAGGCCGGCCGCGGCGGCGGCACGAAGGCCGTTTCCAACGCCGCCTCTTTCGCTTCGAGGAAATGCAGCCGTGAGGTGATGCTATCGCTCTGGTGAAAGCGCTGGATGCGCGTCGCCAGCACCCGTGCAATCTGGGCGATGGAAAAATCACCGCGCGCGGGCAGCAGCCATTTGCCGCGCGGCGCCACCCACTCGCCCTGTTCATCGAACTTACCGATCACGCGCGGGCGTGTATCGTCACGCCAGTTGTAGAGCTGCTCTTTCAACTGGTATTCGATCATCTGGCGCTTTTCTTCCACCACCACGATCTCTTCGAGACCGGTGGCGAATTCGCGGATGCTGTCAGGTTCCAGGGGCCAGGGCATGGAGACCTTAAACAGACGCAGACCGATGCGCGCGGCTTCCTGTTCGTCTATACCCAGTTCCGACAGTGCCTCCAGCACGTCCATATAGGACTTGCCCGAGGCCACCACACCGAGTCGCGCCGGCTTGGAATCCCACACGATGTGGTTCAGATGATTGGCGCGCGCATAGGCCATCGCCGCATAGATCTTGTAGTCCTGCATCAGCGCTTCCTGGGCGCGTGCCTGATGGCCGAGGGTCATGTTCGACAGGCGCGCATTCAAGCCACCCGCAGGCATCGGATAGTCAGGCACAACGGTAGTGACCAGCAAGGGATCGGCACTGACACTGGTTGAAGACTCGACCGTATCGGCCAGCGCCTTGAAACCGACCACGCAGCCCGAGAAGCGCGACATCGCCCAGCCATGCAAACCGAGGGTCAGGTATTCCTGCACATCGCAGGGATACAACAGCGGGATCATGGCCGCCGCGAACTGATGATCGCTCTGATGGGGCAGGGTCGAGGAATAGGCACCGTGATCGTCACCGGCCACCAGCAGCACGCCGCCGTGGCGTGAGGTGCCGGCATGGTTCATGTGCTTGAACACATCGCCGCAACGGTCGACACCGGGGCCCTTGCCATACCACAGCGCGAACACGCCATCGTATTTAGCTGGGTTGAGCAAATCGACCTGCTGGGTATCCCACACCGCCGTCGCGGCCAACTCTTCGTTGACCGCTGGCCAGAATTTCACGTGGTGTTTTTCGAGATGACTGGCGGCACTCCAGGCCGCCTTGTCGAGACCACCGAGCGGTGAGCCGCGATAGCCGGAGATGAAGCCGGCGGTATTGAGACCGGCAGCCTGGTCGCGTAGTCGTTGCAAAATAGGCAGACGCACCAAGGCCTGCACGCCGCTCAGATAGATGCTGCCCGAGGTCGCGACATATTTGTCGTCGAGGCTCAAGCGCAAGTCGATTGCCGACATGTTCAAACTCCAAAATTGTGTCTTGGGCTTGGTGCAAAGAACGAGCCTGTTTTGCTGTGCTTCGCGTAACTGAGCAATGGTTCCAAAGGTAGGACCTTCACTCGCCACCGCACGTTGACGCAGGGTAATGCGTCCGTGGGGACTGGGTGTCTGTCAGTGCACTGGGTGGGGCTGCTGTCGCTGGCTGTAAGTTTTCCCTCTGTGCAATGCAAACGTGCAGCCATTGACCGCGTCCCGACACCAAGCGGGACGCGGCACGTGACTCAGCGCAGCTCGAAGCCTTCGTAACCCTTGTCCGCCACTTCGTTGAACAAGGCACGATAGGACGGCACGCTGCCGGCATACATCAGGTATTGCCCGGCACCGCCGTCGCGGTTGTTGTTGCCGAAAAACCAGGAATCGCGCATCTCATCGATGAGCATGCCCTTGACCGACTGATGACACTTCTCGGTCCAGGCGTCCTCTGCTTCTGGTGTCGCCTGGATGGTCTTGTAGCCGTTGTCGAACAGATAGCGTATGCAGCGTGTAATCCAGTCGGTGTTGCTCTCCACGCAGCGCGTGATATTGCAGAACGTACCGGGGTTGTGCGGCCCCATGATCGCGAACAGATTGGGGAAGCCGGCGAATTGGACACCGAGATTGGTCTTCGGTCCGTTCGCCCATCTCTGCTGCAAGGTCACACCCTCTTCGCCTTGAATGTCGATGCGCATCAGCTCGCCCGTCAGACTCTGGAAACCGGTGCAATAGATGATGATGTCGAAATCGTAGTTGGTATCTGAGGTCGCAATGCCGGTCTCGGTGATCTTGACGATCGGCGTCGCGCGTAGATCGACCACGTCAACGTTGTCCCGATTGAAGGCCTCGTAGTAATCCTTTTCACCGGGCGGGCGCTTGGTGCCGTAGGGATGATTCTTCGGGATCAGCTTCTCAGCCTTGACCGGATCTTTCACGCGCTGGCGGATCTTGTCGGCCAGGAAGGCGCTGATTTCATCGGCCATCGCGCGGTTGGTGAAGACGTCGTTGAAATTGCCCAGCCACAGCGCGAAGCCACCACGGTCGTAGAGTTCCTGATACTTGGCCAGGCGCTCAGCCTTCGGCACTTCGCCGCTGGCCCGCGCATCCATGTCGTGGATGAAGGCGGCTGCGGTGCGCTTGCAGAGCTCGAAAATCTCCTCTGCCTTGAGCTTCATCTCGGCCTGTTCCGCCGCATCGATCGGATCATTGCGCAAGGGCGCGCACCAATTGGCGGTGCGCTGGAACAGTTTCAGCTCGCCGACATCGGGCGCGATGGTCTGCAGGATCTGCACAGCGGTCGGTCCACTGCCGATGATCGCCACGCGCTTGCCCTTGAAGTCGATGGGCTCCTTTGGCCAGCGTGCGCTGTGCAGCGAACGGCCTTTGAAATTCTCGACACCCTGATAGGGCGGCATCTGAAAGGCCGACAACAAGCCGGTCGCGCACAGCACAAAGCGGGCACGGGCCTTGACGCCCTTATCGGTTTCCACCGTCCACATGCGATCCTGGTCGTTGAACACCACGTGCTCGACACGGGAATTGAACTGGATATCGCGCTTAAGATCGAATTTGTCCGCGACGAAATTCAGATAGCGCTCAATTTCCGGCTGGCCGGCGAACTTCTCGGACCAACTCCACTCGTCGATCAGTTCCTGCGAAAAGGAATACTGGTAACTGTAGGACTCGGAATCGAAACGGGCGCCCGGATAGCGGTTCCAGTACCAGGTGCCACCGACATCGGAGCCGGCTTCAAAGCCGCGCACCGAGAGACCGAGTTCGCGCATGCGGTACTGCGCGTAGAGGCCGGAAATACCGGCGCCGATAATAATGACGTCGAAACTGTCGTTCATGATGAAGAGCTGCCTCCCATGGGCATAGCGATTTGCCACGCGAGAATACCAGCCTGGTCGCGGTAATTGCACCCAGACCCAAGCCGCCCACCCTATCGATAGCTGTCGACGCTCTTGGCACAACGCATCAGTGATTTGGCGACGCCCCGGCGCCGGCATGGCCGCCGCGTTGGGCAGGTCTCGATCTGAACGGCCGCTACTTGGCTCCTCAGGTCTCCTCGCCGTGCGGGTCTTGCGCGCGCTCCGGGCGGGTGTAGGCGTGCATGCGTTCCTTGAAGGAAAGCTTGGGGGTCGCCCCGTTAGCTCCGGCCATGAGATCGCCCAGACGGATAATTTTTCGCGTGCGCCCATAGGCATCCGCCGGCCCGGCCTTGACCGTAGCGACTTGCCCAAGCGGCCCGGCAGACGGGAAGGAAATGCTGAAATGCGGGTGACCGCAGTGCGGGCACGCACCATTCTTGGTGGCGACCCAGGCCTTGACCGATACCACCCCCCCGCACTGTCTGCACTTGCAATGACCCATGCGCCTGTCCTCAAGCGCTATAGGACAAGCAGACAAATCCTGAGAAAGCCAACAGGCTCATCACCGTGCGCAAGACATGCAAGCTACCCCATCGATCGAGCAAGGCGCGCGTTTCAGCTGAACTCAGATCGCGGCCGGGTTCGAGCAGCTGGTGATTGGTCGGCATGATGATCATGAAGGTAATCGGCACCACGGCGCCGATCAGCAGCGCGCCCACCAACCAACCGAAGCCGCCACCGAGCAAACATGCCCCGACGCCACTCACCAGACCAACCACGGCGAGCGGCGCTTGCATCCAGGTCGCACGCTGATAACTCGGTGCCCACTGCGTTGCGGCCGCCCGTGTATCGAGCAGGGAGCGCACGGGATGCTCGACTAGGGTGATGTAGAGCGCCGCACCGGCGAAGAGCCCAGCGCTGACGGTAGCCAGGAATTGCGATAATAGCAGCATCGATAAATCCTCCTTCTTTTGGGGTGTGACACGCCGATCGGCGCTGAACGTCTGTCGATCTGCATTCGACGTGATCGGCCGCCTAAAGCGCATTTGCCTGGTAATACTCGAACACTTCATCCACACAGCGAGTGAGTTGCGCTGATGGTTCGTTGCCGTATTTCTCCTGGCATTGAAACATCGGCAGCGAGATTTCGGAAAATGCCGCAGGTGCTTTCAAGCCCGCGTTGCGCTTGCTACATGAGATGTTTCGGTATGCGAGGTAGGGGCCGGCTTTGATGCCGGGATTAGCGTAGACGTCTTCGATAATTGAATACATTTGCACGGCGAGCTTGGCTTGCAGCGAGCCCTTCTTCGAGTTAATTACCGACTTGCGCGGAGGCAGCGGCGCGAGTACGAATTCCTTCGGTTGACCTTGCTCGCGCAGCTTCATGATCGCCTCCGCCGCCTGGTTCTCGATTGAACATTGGAACCGTTCGCGCGCCGCCACCGAGTTGGCATCGATGGCAGCCGCCCAGACGATGATAGCGATAGTGATGGGGGTGCGCATGAGAAAGGCCTTAGGGCGCTAAGCGTAATGCGCGCATGCGCGGATCACCCGGCCGGCCGAATCAAAGAAGAACACTTCAGCAGCTAAACCTCGCACACCTTGATAATTAATAGTGACGCTATCGACCCCCACCAGCACATTGATGAGTTCGAAATGCAGGCTCGGCATTTTTTCCAGGGCCGCGCGCCAATAAGCCCCCACTGCGGCTTTTCCTTGCAGCTTGCCGCTCGCTTGCTGTGCTATCTCGACGATGTAAGGCGAAGACATCTCGAAGTCTTGCGCGTAGTGGCTGAGGATCTTTTCCAGATCGTGGGCATTCCACGCCGCGACCCAGTGTTGGGCAAATCGCTCGGCAAATTCACGCGTGACCATCGTCCCCCCTGATGTACTTGACTGCGTGGTTACGGGTCCACAGGGTCGGATACTCGTTCAACAGCACCGCGTTGTGTGCATTCATGACCAAGGTCCTCAATAGGTTAGCGGAATCGCTCAGGCCGCGCGCCCGCCGGCAGCGCCGAAGTGGGGCAGGATGTGCTTGCCGATGAGAGCCAAGGCTGCGTGAAAATCGGGACCGAGCGGCGGTCCGAACGCGATGTGGGTCGCGCCCGCAGCGATGATCGTCTCGATCTGTGGGATGACGTCAGCGGGTGTGCCCGTCATGGAGAACGCGTGTAGCGCCGCGTCGGGCACCAGCCGATCAACGGCGTCGAGGTCGCCGCGCGCCATGGCCGTCGAAGCGGCGCTGATTTCCTCGGCCGTGATGCCGGCCGCAGTCGTCATGGGAGCGAGATAAGGCAGGTACAAGGCCAGGAAGCGTCGCATCTCGCGCTGCGGGCGGGTGCGCTCGGCGGCAATGGAACACAAGGGGCCCACGGTGATTTCGAGCGTCGCCGGCGAGCGCCCGACCCGCCGCGCGCCCTGCTGTACGCGCGCGATCAGCGTGCGCAGATAATCCGGATTCGCGGTGCAATCGGCCTTGAGGCCCGAGCCTATCTCACCGGCGAGTTCCGCGAGGCGCGGGCCCCACGTGCCGATGAAGATCGGAATATCGCGCGCAACCGCCGGGAACTGCAGGTACATGTCGGCCGTGACCCGAAAGAACTCCCCATCGAACGCCTCGCGCTGGCCGCGCAGCACGTGGTGCATGAGCTGCACGGCTTCGCGCAACATGCGCACCGGGCGCAGCGGTTTTGCAACGCCCAACAGCGTATTGAAACCACCGCGTCCTACGCCGCACAGCGCGCGGCCACCGGTCAATTCGTCCAGCGCCGCAAGATGGGCAGCATGGTAAACCGGGTGCGCAACCTGCGGCGTGACGATCGCGGGGCCAAGGCGAATGCGCGAAGTGTTGGCCCCAATCAGAGTCAGGATCGGCCAGGCCGGGCGCATGATCAGATCGTCTGCGATGTGCAGCTCGTCGAAGCCGAGCTGCTCGATGGCCTGCCCCATCTCTACATAGTCACGCAGCGGATAAGTGCCCGCCATCATGACGCTGAACTTGATGCCCATGCTGCCCCCCGGTCGACACGGGAAGTCAGACGCCACGCCGTGCGTTAGGGCAGTCTAAGCGCCGGCCAGTAGCCGCAGCAACGCGCAGCTGCTGCACGCTCGGTCCCAGGTGCCGACTCCAAGCGCCAGCTGCATGCTGGCGTCGGCACCTGGCCCGCCGGCACTAGCCGAAATGGTTAACCAACACCAGGACAGAAGCCACCAGCAATACTATCCAGGTCAGGTTTGTTGCAATGAAGCGCAGCGGATTCACCCCCGCCTTAGTCGTCAGCCCCAGGGGGTGCAGAACACGGGCCACTAGCAGCGCTGCGCCCATGCCATGAATCCATTGCGCTGAACTACCGCCCGCCTCGGCGAACGCGATCAAAATGAGGATCAGGGGCACGTATTCGATAAAGTTCTGTTGGCCGCGCAAAACCGGTGTGAAGTCTGCGTTGCCGCCGTCGCCATAGAGCACGCCCCCCTTAGCGCGGATAACCGCAACGACGCGAATGCTGAGTATAAGCAGGATGATGCCCAAGCCTGCCGCATACATCGGTGTAACAGTGACGCTATTCATAAGCTTGCCCTCATTGTTTATTAACGATAGCGGGGCGGCGGCGGCCATGGATCAATTGACCCTGCCTGGCCCGCACGACACCCTCCTCAATGAATAAGACGTGCAAGGGCGCTGAAACAGGACATTGCGCGCTGCGTGGTGCAGGTGACGCTCAGGCGCCACTTGCGTAAGGTATAGCAGCCTTGCAGGCAAACGTGGCGCAGCCACAACCGACCGCGGCCGCAATGAGCCCGGCATTCCAAACACGAGGGGGAGTAATGATGACCGACCGTGACGACAAGCTAGAGGCACTGCTCGACCGTGAAGCGATCCGCGACCTGCCGACCCGCTACTGCGACTGTGTG
Organism: Pseudomonadota bacterium; assembly: GCA_031362345.1. Classification (GTDB taxonomy): domain Bacteria; phylum Pseudomonadota; class Gammaproteobacteria; genus JADJYF01. The sequence continues at coordinate 7,979 of JANLSI010000768.1, read as the reverse complement.
TGGCAGGACGATCTCGACAGCCTGCTCAAGCTGTTTGCCAAGGATGGCGAATTCATCATCGACAACCGCGGCACGCGCACCGCAGCCCAGGGCCTGACCGCGATGCGCAAGATGTATCGCCAGGGACTCTCGATCGGTCCACGACCCTACATCCACAATCACGTCATCATGATGGACGACGCGACCCATGCGCATGGTCGCGCCTACCTCGCCCTGCACAGCATCAAACAGAACATGCAGTTCATCGGTGCCGGCTACTACAACGACAGCTACGTGAAGGTCAAAGGCGTGTGGAAATTCCAGCGCCGACATTTCGTCGCTCTGCGCATCGACGAAGATCCGATGGGCGGCATGAAACCTGCCAAGAAAGCGCCGCCTGCGCGCGAAGCCAAGCCTACTGGCAAGGCCAAGCCCGTGGTCAAGACGGCCAGTGTCGGTCGGCGAAAATAAGTACCGCCAGTCACAGGTCCACAGCTACCCAGCGCGCGGGCCTTGGGTTGCCGTGGGCCTGTGGTCTGATCCTGGACGAGGGTGCGCGCGCCTATGGACGGCTGTCCCACAGCCGCAGCAGATTCACCTAAGTCCGATTGCCGCTATAGTGCGCCTGCGCCATCATCGAGCTTGAACACCCACAGTGTCGTTGCACCGCCGGGATTCTCGATTTCCGGGGTCAGAGTCTGCCACGACACATCGACCGGCCCGCCGCCGCCGGTGGTGATCGCGACGAATTGCTCGCCGTCACGTGCATAGCTGATCGGAAAAGCATTGGGCGTGCCATCAAGCCGCGCCTGCCACAGGGGCTGGCCGCTGGCACTGTCCGAGGCGCGGAACCAGCGATCGCGCGAGCCTTCGAACACCAGACCACCGGCGGTCGCAACGATTGCGCTGGCCTGCGAGGCGCGACGGCGCTGTTGCCACATCACTTTTCTGGTGTCCAGATTGAGCGCCGCAACGCGACCGAACTTGCCGTCGCTATCCGGCCGCGGCAGCACGGTGTATTGAATGTCCCAGGCTTCTTCGGGCTTCCATAAATAACTCATGCATGACTCGAACATCGGCACATACATGATCTTGGTACGCGGGTCGTAGGCGGTCGCCGGCCAGCTGCGTGCGCCCCCCGGAAAGGGGCAGATCATCTTGGCTTTACCCACTTCCGGTTCAAGTTTGGGATCGGTGGTCTTGTGTCCCGTCTTGGCATCGATAGCCGTCACCAGGTTCTGTAGTCCCATGTCGTGGGAGAACAGATAACGGCCGGTTCTGGCGTCCAGTGCGTCGAGGATGCCGAGCTTGCCGAAAGTCACCACCGCCTTGGTCGGCCCCTGGGCGGTCGGCAGCGTGACGATGGTGCGCTCGAATGCCCAGTCCAGATCCCATACTTCGCGCGCATGGTGTTGGTAATGCCAGACCAGTTCGCCGTTATCGGGATTCAGGGCCAGCGTGGTGTCGGTATAGAGCGCATCGTTCGATGCCTCGCGGTTGGCGTTGGACTTCATGAGCGGTGCGATGTGATAGGTCTGGCCGGTGCCGAAATAGACCAGGTTGAGTTCGGCATCATAGGTGCCGGCCAGCCACACCGAGCCACCAAAACGTTGTTCCAGTGGCGCATCGTTCCAACTGTTACCGCCCGCTTGACCGGGGCGTGCAATAGTATTGAAGCGCCACCGTTCCTTGCCCGTTGCGGCGTCCAGCGCGACGATGAAACAACCGCCCTCATGGCCGGCGCCCGAACAACCGGACACGCCCTGTATGACCTTACCGTGTACCACCATCGGCCCACCGGTCAGGCGCAACACACCGGCCGATTCCTCGATCAGATGATCCCACCGCAGCACGCCGCTACGCGCATCGAGCGCGAGCAGGTGATTGTCGAGGGTCGGCACGAAAAGCGTGGTGCCGTAGATCGCCAAATTACGGGGCTGGGTGGTCGGCGGACCCGCCGGCGTTACAGGCGCCGCGACTCGCGAGAATTTCCACAGCACATCGCCCGACCTGGCATCGATGGCCTGCACCGTGCCGAAACTGTTGACGAACATCACGCCGTCGTGGACCAGCGGTGTGATCTGATTGGTACCAGCCGGCAAGGACAGACTCCAGGCCAGGCGCAGGCGTCGGGCGTTGCCCGCATTGATCTGCGTGAGCGGGCTGTAGCCGAAACCATCGTCGCTGCGACGCCAGTTCAGCCAGTCAGCGTCCGGCGGCTGGCGCAGCATGCTGTCGCTGACCGCTGTCATCGCGTTCAACAGCGCGGCGTGCTTTTTTCTTACGTCGCGAAATTCCTGATCTTCGTTGCGCGAGGCATCGCCTGCGCCGCCCGAGGCGGAGCCACCCTCGCTGCTCGCTGCGGCGCCAGCCACGACCGGCGCCGACGTCACCGGCAATGTAGCGAGATGATTGTGCGCAAGGATGAGATCGGTCAGCGCAGCGTAGGTGGCGGCATCAAGCCCGGCGGGTTTGGCCGGCGGCATCGTGGCCGTGATCAAATCGCGCATGCTCGCCGCACTCTTGCCCTGCCACTTCTGCGTGAAGGCGGCACCGGACAACGGCGGGCCGAAAGCACCACCGAGCTTGACGCCATGACAGGCGGCGCAATGGGCGACATAGGCGGTCTGGCCAGCGTTAGGTGGCGGGGCCTCGGCCGCCACCACGCTGTGCGCGTCAAGCGCCAGCAACGCGGCCACGCCAGCCAGCGCAGCTCTTCCCGCGCGCAGCGCTGGGGCGCTGCTCATGCCACCAGCCTCACGGGCAACTTGGAAAAGCCCGACACATGGGTGTTGGCGATGCGATGGGCCTGGCCAGCGATTTCCAGACGCGGCAAGACCGGCAGCAAGGCCGTCAGGGCCGAGCGCAGTTCGGCACGGGCGAGATTGGTGCCGATGCAGAAGTGCGCGCCATAACCAAAGGCAAGGTGATCGTTGGGCGTGCGTGCAATGTCGAACTTGTAGGGGTCTTTGAACACTGCTTCGTCGCGATTAGCCGAGGGATAGAACACGCACACGGTGTCCCCCGGCTTGATACGCGTGCCACTCAGGTCGAAGTCTTCGGTGCAGGTGCGCAGGAAGCACACCACCGGCGAGGTCCAACGCAGGATCTCGTCCACTGCGCTACCGATCAGGGACGGATCGGCGCACAGCCGATCACGTTGCTCGGGATGCTCAAGCAAGGCCACCAAGCCACCGACGGTGGCATTGCGCGTAGTGTCGTTGCCGGCTGCGATCAGCAGGAACAGATAACCAATCAACTGCTGATCGTTCATCGGCTTGCCCTGCACACGGGCGTTGACCAAGCGCTTGATGAAATCCGACCGCCCGCCGCCGGGCTTGCGATGTTCGTGGATGAGATTTTCAAGATACGCGCGGAATTCGTTGGATTGGCGCTCTGCGGCCTGCACGGTGGTTTCGCCGGGCAGCATGTGTTCCGGCTCGACCTCACCGATCACGGCGCTCGACCAGACCAGAATCTGCCGCCAGTCATCGGGCGCCAGCCCCATGATTTCACCGGTCGCCGCGAGCGGCAGTTTGCAGGCTAGCTCGCGCACGAAATCGACCATACCGCGCGCCGCGAGACTCGCCATCAACTCGCTGGTGAACTGCTGGGCCAGGGTGTCGAAGTGGGCCGCCATGCTACGCATGCAGCCCTGGGTGAAAGCGCCGCTGGAAGCCTTGCGCACCTGGCGATGGCGGGGGTCGTCCATGAACACCAGGTCCGGCGGTTCGTAGGGATCCCAACCGCGCGCGGTACCAAAGGCGTCGATACCGCCACGGCCCAATTCCACTTCGTGCTTCAAGGTCAGGCGCAGGCGCGGACCGCCATTGATGAACACCCGCGGATGACCCGAGATGGTCATCACATCGGCATGGCGAGTGACCGCCCAGAACGGCTCAACGTCGTGCCGTTCATACCAGTGGATGGGCGCCTCTTGGCGCAGCAGGTCCCAGGCTTGCCAGGGAAAGCCGCGCTCGGCATAGAGGCTAGGGGTGTGAATATCGATGGTGTTCAGGTCCAAAGCCATGGGACAGATCCTCCCTTCATTCGACTGGGTTCGATGTTCGAAAGCACGAGCGGAACAGGCGTCCGCCCGAGCCCCGCCTTCAAGACGTAGCTAGAGCAGGAAGATGGGGCTTTTGTCTCGGCGTCGACCATCCCCCAAAAAGGTAGGGAGCGATAGGAATGGGACCCACCCGCTCCTGTCGTGGCGTCACGCTCAGCCCATGCTGTCCATCATTTTTGGCGCCTTGCGGTTCCATGGCAGACCGACGGCGGTGGCTCAGCGTTCGGCAGCCAACGGCATCTCCCTGCGTATTGGGCCTGCGTAAGATAGGAGTTCGGGAATTGAATCAGCCATAAATCTGAGACACTGCATAAAAAAATCGTATGAGCCTAAATTTAAATAACAAAGCTCTTTTTGTTATTTTATTGCCGTTCGGGTGTTATAAAAAACCAATTGGCAATCTTGACTCTAACGGATAGTTAGAACTACCGTACGGTACTAATTATTAATTCGTGCCAAATAATGTCGTCAGGAGTTTAGTACCGACATCGGGCACTGGCATCGCTGCGACCAAAGCGCATCGCCCTGCCGATGAGTGGGGCCCCTGCCCTCCTCCCGCAATAGCCCGCTTTGCTAGGCGCAGCCCAACGGGCTAGTCGGTTGTTGCGACATCCATCGCAAACTAATCGCGGACCGCCTGAGTCCGAGCCCTGCCCGTCTGGCTCCCGGCAGCAGGACATGTCAGATTCTCCAGGCATCGATAGCGCGCAGTTGGGTCCCGCCTTCGTTGCCCGTCGTCAACCGCGCCAAGCAATGCAAGGAGCCGAAATGAAAAACCGCATGATTCGTCTGGCCGCGTGCTGTGTCCTGGGCTTGCTGGTCATGGGTATGGGCACTGTGGTGGCCTATGCCGCCCAGCATCCGCTCGACCCGCTCGAAGACACCGAGATCCTGCAAGCGGCACAACTGCTGCTCGACGGCGGCGCTGCGCAGCCGGGCGCGGTGTTCCAAAGTATCGAACTGCGTGAACCGCCGAAGGCCGAGGTGCTCGCCTTCACACCGGGCGGCACGCTGACGCGCCGCGCCACGGTGTTCTATCGCCAGAACAAACACAGCTATAAAAGCGAGGTCGATCTCACCGCTGCCAGCTACAGCCCACCGCAGGCAATCCCGCGCAGTGATGGACAACTCGGTCTGACCATTGCGGAAGTGAGCGATTTCAGCTTTTTATTCAGCGACCGCCGGGTGTTGCAGGCGCTGGCGGCACGCGGCTTGGAGTCGGCGGAAGAACTGGCGCATATCTTCGTCACGCCCCTGACCCCCGGTGTACTGCGCTTGCCCGAAGAGCAGCGGCGGATCGTCAAAGCCCAGCTCTATTACACCGCCGGCGCCGCCACCAATCTTTACGCCCGCCCGCTCGAAGGTTTGATGGTGATTGCCGATCTTGATGATCGCCAAGTGCTGGAAGTGAGGGATACCGGTGTGGTGCCGGTGCCAACGGCCACCCATGAGTTCGATGAAGCCAGCGTCGACGCCAGCTACGGTCTGCGCGCGCCAATGAAGCCGATCCGGATCACGCAACCTGAGGGCGTCAACTTCAGTTTCGACGGAAATTTCCTGACCTGGCAGAAATGGCGCTTTCATGTGCGCTTCGAACGTCGTGCCGGACCGATCGTCTCGCTGGTCACCTATGACGACCACTCGGTGCTCTACCAGGGCGCGCTGGCCGAGATCTTCGTGCCCTATCAGGACCCGGACGCCAACTGGTCCTATCGCACCTACATGGATGCCGGCGAGTTTGGTTTCGGGCTGCTGACTTCGCCGCTCAAACTCGGTCTCGACCTGCCGGAAAATGCGGTGCTACGCGACGCGCTGGTCGCTGCCGCCATCCCCGATCCGAGTGTGCCGGTCGTGCCCCTGCCTTTGACCGGCGTGGTCGGTGTGTTCGAGCGTGTGACGGGCAATCCGCTGTGGCGCCATTTCGAGCTGTTCTCCGCTGGCACCTACGAGGGCCGCGCCGAAGTGGAACTGGTGGTGCGTTCGATTGCCCAGGTTGGCAATTACGACTACGCCATCGACTGGATATTCACCCAGCGCGGCGCGCTGCGCGTCGAAGTAGGATTAACCGGCATCGATGCGCCCAAGGCGGTACGCACCACCGCACTGAACCATGGCGGCAACGCTGACACGCGCTACGGCGCACTGGTGGCGCCGAACCTGGTCGCGCCGAATCACAGCCATCATTTCAATTTCCGCCTCGATCTCGATGTCGATGGCCCACTCAACAGCTTTGCGGTCGGCGAACTCGCCCTCAAAGAAACCGGCCACACTAATCCGCGTAAGGGGGTGTGGACCCTCGAAGAAAAGACCGTGACGCGGGAATCCCAGGGCGCCCTCGATGCCAGCGAGGCCGGTCTGTGGCGCATGTTCAATCCTCAGCACAAGAATGCCCAGGGCTATCCGCGCAGCTATCTGATCGAGTCCGAAGGCAATGTCGAACCTTTAATGAAACGCCAGGATTACCGACGCGCGCGTTTCATTGAACACAATCTGTGGCTGACAGCCTACAACCCCGACGAACGCTACGCCGCCGGCGACACGCCGAATCAGCATCCGGGCGAACCGGGCCTGCCGCAGTACCTCGGCAACAACCAGAGCCTGGTCAATCGCGACGTGGTGGCGTGGGTGACGCTCGGCTTTCATCACGTAACGGCGGCCGAGGATTGGCCGGTGATGAGTCGCGAACACACCAGCTTGGAACTGGTGCCAGCGAATTTCTTCGATCGCAATCCGGCCTTGGATGTGCGCCGGGCACCGTTCGAGGTGCCCGCGGGGCCTTGAGGAAAGGAGTGGATTTCCCCCTCGCCTCCCCGCCTCCCAACAAAACCAAGGAGTCTCCATGATCCAAACGGTATTCATCACCGGCGGTGCGAGCGGCATCGGTGCAGCCGAATTCATCGAATTGAACGTACGTGAGGAAGCCCAATTCGAACGCGCTAAGGCAGCGGTCGTGAACTTCACCCAATCGGTCGCGCTGGTGAAAGACCGTGGCTTGATGGCCGGACGCTTGTGGCGTCACCAATCGCCCTTCAGGCGTGAATTCTATCCGGCGCGGACGTGAACACCGCACCGCGTTTCGGCGTCTGTCTGTTGCCGACTGATTTAACGCTGCCGCCGCCGGCGTTGGCACGGGCGGTCGAGGAACGTGGCCTCGACATGCTGTTCTTCGCCGAAAACAGCCATGTGCCAGTCAAGCATCGCAAGAACAGCTATCACCGCACCGACATGGTTGAGCCGTTCGCGCGCATGCACGACTCGATCACGGCACTCGCGGCCTGCGCCGCCGTCACCGAACGCATACAACTCGGCACCGGCGTATGTCTGTTGACCGAGCGCGACCCGATCATCACCGCCAAGGCCATCGCTACGCTCGATCGCCTGTCTGGCGGCCGCGTGCTGTTCGGCATCGCCGGCGGCTGGATCAAAGAAGCCATCGAACACCACGGCTGTTCGTTCAAAGAGCGCTGGGCCATCGTGCGCGAACGCGCACTCGCGATCCGCACGCTGTGGCGGGAAGACGTGGCGCAATTTCATGGCGAGTATGTCGACTTCGGGCCGTCGTGGTCCTACCCCAAACCCGTGCAGCCCGGCGGGCCACCGATCTACATCGGTTCCAATTCTGACGCAGTGCCGGCGCGTGTAGCCGATTATGCCGATGGCTGGATGCCTATTTTCGACCGCTATGTGGGCGATCCGCTGAACGATCTGCGCCGTGCCTGCGACGACGCCGGTCGCGATTACGATGACATGACCTTGCTGCTGTTCGGCGCACCGACCGACGAAAAAGTCATCGAAGATTTTGTCGCCCGTGGCTGCGACGGCTTTGTGTTTCTGGTGCCGCCGGCACGTCAAGATGAAGTGCTAGTGGTGTTGGACGAACTGGCAGCCGTGCGTGGGCGGCTGGGTTTATGATCCCGCACCCCCGTCCTCG
>JANLSI010000538.1:0-2657 GCA_031362345.1 Pseudomonadota bacterium | reverse complement strand
CCCCAGGCATCCCGTCGCAGCCATGTAAACACAGCGCGGCGATGCCAGCAATTACGCGTCGGGTCCCACAGCAGGGATTGACAGGCCCGCGATGGGGTGGAATAACGTCTCGCCGATCAGGGAGCGTGCTTTGCGTCGACGCGGATCGGTGGTCTATCGCTCAAAGCGGCTAAGGAAATATCAAAACACCAATGAGGAGGGATGAATTATGAGTCTAATGAGCGAATTCAAAGAATTTGCCGTCAAAGGCAATGTGGTAGACATGGCGGTCGGCATCATCGTCGGCGGCGCATTCGGTAAGATTGTGTCGTCCTTCGTGTCCGATGTGATCATGCCGCCGATCGGTCTCATGCTGGGTGGGGTCAATTTCGGTGACCTTGCGTTCGTGCTGAAGGCGGCCGAGGGCGAGACGGCAGCAGTCGCGATTAAGTACGGCGCCTTCCTGCAGACCGTGTTCGACTTCCTGATCGTGGCCTTCGCTATTTTCATGGCGGTCAAGGCCATGAACACCATGAAGCGTATGCGTGAAACGGAGGAGGCCGCTGCGCCGCCGCCGAACACTGAAGAAGTTCTCTTGACCGAAATCCGCGATTTGCTGGCCAAGCGCTGAGCTAGGATGGCCCGCAATCACGCACTCACAGGGGAGATTCGAGGCTATGAGTAGTCATTTCTACGGTGATAAGCATCGCGCGCTGCAGGACCAATTCGAGACGCGCAAAATGGCCGACCTCATGGAGCAGGCCATCTTCAAGACAGCACTTGATGAGATCGACAAACAGTTCGTCTCGACACGCGATATGTTTTTTCTGTCGACCCTCGATCACCGAGGTCGTCCGACGGTGTCCTATAAGGGCGGCGACGCGGGCTTTATCAAGATAGTCGACGACCAGACCATCGCCTTTCCGAGCTACGACGGCAACGGCATGTATTACTCAATGGGCAATCTGGCCGGCAATCCCGAGGTCGGCATTCTGTTCATCGACTTCGAAACGCCCAACCGCATGCGCCTGCAGGGGTGTGCCTCGATCATGCCGAACGATCCCTTGCTCGCGCAGTACAAGGAAGCGGATTTAGTGGTGCGCGTGGCGATTACCCAGACCTGGGTGAATTGCCCGCGCTACATCCATCGCTACCAGAAGATCGGCCAGTCGCGCTACGTGCCGCGGCCCGAGAGCGAGACGCCGTTCTGTGTGTGGAAGCGCATTGAGGGTTTCAACGAAGTGTTGCGGCCCCAGGATATGGGACGCACCGAGGCCGAGGGTGGCCTGCTCAGCATCGAGCAGTACATGAACAAGGTACTCAAGGGCGAAGCCTGAACCCGGCCGGAGGGCTGCTGACGATAGATATCGCCGGCCATTGCGGTCGTGCTTGCGTCGAGACGAAAAAAAAGCCCGACGCTAGGCCGGGCTTTTAGTTTCCGACGGGTGTTGCGTTAGGACCGTCGTGGCGGATCTTTCGCCGGGTCATGCGACCCGGGTCAATGCTGCCTGGCTGAAGATTAGATCAGTTGGCCGCCAATTACTCCCCCCGAAAATGGGAATTAAGCGCTTGTATTATTTATGTATATTCTATAAATATAACTTAAAACAATGATTTTTATAAATTAACTTGTTCATTTCTCGAAATCAGATTAATTTCGGTTTCCGGTTTCCGGTTTCCGGTTTCCGGTTTCCGGTTTCCGGTTTCCGGTTTCCGGTTTCCGGTTTCCGGTTTCCGGTTTCCGGTTTCCGGTTTCCGGTTTCCGGTTTCAGCCCCGCTTACGGCCGCTCTCATTGGCGGCAGGCCAAAGCTGGGTCAAGCCACCCGCCAGCGACTCTAGACCTGGCCGGCTCCGCTGTCCTTGCTGAGAACTTGCCTTGACTAAGTGACGGCGGCTGACCCACATTCGCTGACAGGTGACGGCCATGGGTGGAGTTCATGCAGGCATTCAGCATACGGCTTGCGCGCGCGGCAGACGCGCCGCAGATGGCGCTATTGAGCCGGGATCTGATCGAAACCGGCCTGGCCTGGCGCTGGACGCCGGCGCGCGTGCGCGACAGCCTGCGGGACCGCGCCACCAATGGGTTGGTGGTGATTGCCGAGCGGCGCGTGGTCGGTTTTGCCCTCATGCAGTATTTCGAAGAGCGCGCCCACCTGCTTCTGCTCGCCGTGGCGCTGCCGTGGCGGCGCACCGGCATCGGACGGGCGATGCTCGAATGGCTAGCGGAGACCGCGTTGGTCGCGGGTATCGGCACCATCGATCTTGAGGTTCGCGCCACAAACCTCGGCGCACGGACCTTCTACTGCGCGCTGGGCTTCCAAGAGCGCGCCATGGTGCCCGGTTACTACGCTGGCCGCGAGGCCGCAGTGCGCATGTGCCGCAGCTTAGGGCTTTCAGCGCCGCGACCAGCCGCCAACGGTAAGCCCGATCAGCCGGCATGGTCGCCCCCACCTTAATCAGTACAACAGGAATCAGGGCGATGACGGTGAGAGTAGAAAAGGACGGCGCAGTGACGACCGTCATACATAGTCGCGCCGAGGCACGCAACGCGATGGACCCGGGCAGTGCAGCGGAATTGACAGCGGCGTTCCTGGCGTTCGACGCTGACCCTGCGGCCTGTGTGGCGGTGTTGTGGGGCGAGGGCGGCGCATTCTGCGCGGGATGGGACCTGAAAAAC
>JANLSI010000762.1:0-6476 GCA_031362345.1 Pseudomonadota bacterium | reverse complement strand
TTTCGGCGGCCTTGAGACCGCTTATCGCTTGATTAAAAGCCATGATGGGCTCCGCTGTTGGGTGTATGAGCTACTGAATTTCGATCACGTCGGCCATCGCAATGGCGCCATAGCCGTCGACATTAAGCGTCGGCGGCAGGCCATTGCGACCGAGCGACACGCTGTCGACACGCGCCTGCACGCCGGACGTCAGCGCCGTGATGGTGCCGTCGATGTTGGCGTCGATTTTGACGGTATAGGTGCCGGGCGCGACCGTTTGACCGTTGTCGCGCAGGCCTTTCCAATCAAAATGCACGGTGCCGGTCTGCTGGGCACCGAGGTTGGTGTGAAACACCGCCTGACCCTGACTGTCGGTGATGTGGATATTGACGTTCGAGGCATTGCCCGGCAGCAGCGCCGACAAAGGCGCGGTGCCACCGGCCGCGAAAGTGAATTTGTCGCGCGGAATGGTCACGTCGCGACCGACCATGGTCGAGGCCTGCAGGGCCTGACTGGACTGCAATGACGAAGACAGCGTGGCGAAGGACTTCTGCAGCCCGGTGATGCCGTTGACCGTGCCGAACTGCGCGATCTGGCTGAGGAAGTCGGCGCTGTCCATCGGCTTCATCGGATCCTGGTTCTTGAGCTGGGTGACCATCAGATTGAGAAATGCCTGCTGGTCGAGCTCGCTGTTTTTTTTTGCGCCGGCGCTGTCGTGGGTTTTGGCGGCGTACTTTTCGAGCGCCGACGGCACAATAGAAGTGGTCTTGTCCATGGTCTTTACTCTCTCGCCTTACTGGCCGAGGGCCAGGGTCTGTTGCAGCATGCGCTTGGAGGCTTCCATGACCTCGACATTGGTCTGATAGCTGCGCGATGCGGAAATCATGTTGGCCATCTCTTCGACGACGTTGACGTTGGGTAGGAAAACATAGCCGTCGGCGTCGGCGAGTGGGCTGCCGGGCTGGTATTCGTGGCGTAGCGGCGCCTTACTCTCGACGATACCGGTGACCTTGACGCCGGCCTCGGCTGCGCCGTTCGGGTCAAAAGGGTCGCCCATCAGCGCTTCGAATAGCGGCTCGCGAGCGCGATAGGTCGCGCCGCTGCTGCTGGCCGCACTGTTGGCGTTGGCCATATTGCTGGCGGTGGTGTTCAAGCGCAGGCTCTGGGCGTTGAGCGCCGATCCGGCAATAGTGAAAATGTTGAACAACGACATGTTTATTCTCCGCGCAAGGCCGACATGAGGCCGCGGATACGACCGTTCAGAAAAGTGAGACTGGCCTGATAGCGCATCGCGTTGTCAGTGAAGGCCGCGCGCTCGGCCTGCACGTCGACGGTGTTCTGATCGAGCGAGGCTTGTAGCGGTTCGCGGTAGCGCAGTGCGTAATCGAAATCCGGGTCGAGCCCACCGAGATGGCGGGCATCGGTAAGCCGCATCGCACCGCTCTCGCCCTGCTCGGCCAGCACCGTTGCGAAGTCGAGATCGCGGGCCTGGTAAGCGGGCGTGTCGGCATTGGCCAGATTGGTCGCCAGAACCTCGGCGCGGCGCGCACGTAGGGCCAGTGCCTGGGTATGTATGCCGAAGGGGTCGATGTTGTTGGTCATGGCTGCTCGCTCGATGCGCGGTGTGGGCTGCGAGCGAGCTTGCGAAGAGCGTGCCAAGAATTCGCAACCCAGTCCAGACGCGGGATTGAGCGATTTCATACGATGCAGAGCGGGTTGTGGCGGCAAGGGTCTGCCACAGGTGGCGGCAATCAGGGCAGGGGACCGGGAGGCATTGCCGGCCCCCTCCACTTTATCCATCTACCCTTGTGGGTCCGACTTCAGTCGGACATTCGCTCGCAGGGCTACGTCGAGTGCATTAGTGAATGTCCGACCGTCAAATGCGGCACGCTGATTGCATATTTCTCGGCAGTTAAAAAACCCGTGGGCGGTCCGTGGCCGCCTCGAATAAAATGGTCCCGTCCCCATGAAGAAATTCCTACTCCTGCTGCTGCTGACCGCAAGCGCTGCGGTGCATGCGCAATCTATGGCGTCGCTGGCCGCGATCGAGGCGGCGGTCAAAGGATTCGTCGCTGCGCATATCGCGGCAGACCAGGACACTGAACTCACCGTCGGCCGGCTCGACCCGCGCCTACGCTTGGTGCAGTGCGAAACTGAGCTCAAAATGCGTTTCAGCCGTGAACCCGAAGGTGGCGGCCCGAACGCGGTGGAAGTGCGCTGCGTAAGCGAACGTCCGTGGTCGCTGTATGTGACCGTCGATGTCTCACACTACGCGCAAGTACTGGTGTCGACCCGCGCGCTGGTGCGCGGAACCGTCATCGCTGCCGACGACGTGAGCCTCGCGCGCCGTCGGATCAACGGCACACGCATGGATTTTTTGCGCGATCCGGCCACTGCGGTTGGACGGGTCGCGGCGCGCGCTATCAGCCCTGATCAGATTCTGGGCGCGGCTAATGTCATGTTGCCGCGCCTGGTGAAGCGCGGCGACGAGGTCACTATCGCCAGCGTCGGGACCACCGTCAGCGTGCAAGTCAAAGGCCAAGCCCTCAAGGATGGTGCGCTGGGCGACCGCGTTTCGGTGCGTAACCTGAACTCTAAACGGGTAGTCGAAGGCGTGGTCAATGCCGACGGCATGGTCGTGGTTCGCTCGGGTGCGGTACTGTGATCGCGCCACTGCGCCTAGTGCCCGAAATCACGACTGATGTATTTGTGCGATAGGGGTCGCAAAAGACCTGAGACTACTCAAGGATGCGGCCGCAGCGCCGCTAACTCGGACCGTCGATCTAGAGGATATAGAACACATGGTTGCTGAAATAAAAGGAACCGGACCGCAGAGCCTGATCGCGGTCGACACCGGATTGCGCAAGGTGGGAGGGCCGGCGGCGGTTGCCGCGAGCGCGCCCGCCACGGCATCTGACGTCGTCACGCTGACCGATCTGGCCGCACGTCTGCAGCGTCTGACCGACGCCGTGGCACAGTTGCCGGAAGTCGATCAGGCGCGCGTGGCCGAACTAAAGGGCGCGATCGAGAGCGGCGATTACCGTATCGACGATGCCAAGATCGCCGACAAACTGACGGCCTTCGAGGCGCAGTTGACGCGCGGCGGGCCGGCGCGCTGAGTGCAATGACGGCCACGCCGCACCGACTGGCCGAGCTGCGTGAGAAGCTCGGCGCACTGCTTGATGAACTGAGCTTGGTGCTGGCTAGCGAACGAAACGCGCTGCGTCAGCGCGACAGTGATGGCCTCGAAGCCGCTGCGGCGCGCAAACTGGAACTGGTCGCAGCCCTCGAGATGGCGACCGGCAATTATTGCCGCGCAGGCGGCAAACTCGACCGCCAGGCCCTCGCCACGCTTGCGCGGCAAGCCAAGGCTTGCGCCCTGGCCAACCGCATCAACGGCGGCGCTATCGAACTCAATCGCACTATGACCGGGCGGCTGCTCGAGACGCTGCGCGGTGGCCCGCGCCCGATCGCCACCTACGATGCCAATGGACGGCTGCAACGGCGCAACGTCGGCCGGCCGGTCGGACACGCCTGAACCCTAAGACGCAGGTTGGCCATGGAACTGCTTGGGGATGTCGAAGCTCACGCCAGTGAGCCGGTGGTGAGCAGCCTGCTCGCTGCCGTCGACCCGCGCGACTCCCGCCACTTGCTGCTGAAAAAAGTGTACGAAGCCCACTGCCTGCTCGATATCCGTCTGGACGCAGATGACTCGGCCTACCAGAGCGCAATCATCGAACTCGTGCCGGATGCCGGCTACCTGGTCATCGACACCCTCACACCCGCTGGCGGCGATGCCCGCGCAGCGCGGCTGCCAAGCTTGCGGGTGCGTACCCGCCTGCAGGGCATGGAAATCAAATTCGCCAGCCACATTGTGCAGCGGGGTAGCCAGGCCGGATTGCCCTACTACAAGCTGCGTTATCCGCAGGACATCGAATATCCGCAGCGGCGCAGCACTTACCGGGTCACGGTACCGTTCGACCGCGGCGTGCCGGTACGTTTCGAGACCCGCACCCGTACCTGGGTGCGCGGCGAGATCCGCGACCTCTCGGCGCACGGCTTCTGCGCGCGCCTGTTGTCGGGCGACGTGAAAAACATTGAACAGGAATGCGGCCAATCGACGGCCTGCGAAATCGATCTCCCCGGCCACGGCACCTTGCGGGTGGTGGTCGAGGTCCGCCACATGCTGCCCTCGCGCGCGCGCAGTGCTCCGCGGGTCGGTGCACGTTTCGTGGCACTCGATGCGCGCAGCGAGCGCCAGCTTGAGCGCTGCCTGGCGGAGCTCGATTCTCAGCGCACCCAATTGCGCTGAGCTGGCCAGATGGGGCGCGACAGCCGGCGACCGGCGCGGCACCATCGATCTGCAACGGACTTGATCACGAAACGTGTACGGGGGTGCCATCGCGATCCACAATAGGCGCCGAGATTTTTTCCACCCTTCTCAAGGAGATCAATATGTCGAATTCCATCGATCGTCGCGGCTTTGGACGGTTCTGCGCAGGCCTCGCAGCCGTTGCGGTGACCGGCGCCGGGCGCATCGCCCATGCCGCCGATCTGGCGCACGTCGACGAAGCAGCTCCGCAAGCCCAGGCACTCGGCTATGTGCAGGACGCCGCCAAGGCCGACAAGGCCAAATTCCCGGCCTACGTCGCCGGTAGCGTGTGCGCCGGTTGCCAACTGTTTCAGGGCGGCGCAGCGGAATGGGGCGCCTGTGCACTGTTTGCCGGTTCGGCAGTCAACGCGCGGGGCTGGTGCAGCGCCTTCGCCAAGAAGGCCTGATAGACTGCCCGCCTCGAAGCAAAGACCGGCCACGCGCCGGTCTTTGCATATCTGCGCCCGGCATCTCAAGCCCGGCCCAACAACCACACCGCGCCGCGCCAGTGGCCATCTCACTAGGAGCAAGGGATCATGACGGATCGCGCTTTCAAGCTGGGCGTACTGAAACTCGGCTGCATCGGTGCGGCGCCGCTGCTCGACCTGCTGCTGGACGAACGCGCCGATCGCGACGACCTTGAAACCCGGGCCTTTACCAGCGGCGCCAAGCTCGACCACGCCGCGTGTATGGGACCGACCGCTGACTGCATCGCCTTTGGCGCGGATCTGGTCCTGCTGGTCAGCCCCAATGCCGCCCTGCCCGGCCCAAGCAAGGCGCGCGAGGCACTGCTCGCGGCTGACATTGCCACTATCGCCATCGGCGACGCGCCGTCGAAGAAGGCATTTTTCAAGAACAACGAGGAAGGCAAACCGGTCAAGCAGGTGGTCGAGAACCTCGGCTTCATGATCCTGCCGGCCGATGCGATGATCGGTGCGCGCCGTGAATTCCTCGACCCGAGCGAGATGGCGCTGTTCAACGCTGATGTCATCAAAGTATTGGCCGCCTGCGGCGTGCTGCGCGCGGTGCAGAACGAAGTCGATCGCGTTATCGACGGCATGCAGCGCGGTGCCAAGCCCATGCTACCGAGCTTGATCGTCAGCGCCGAGATGGCGATTGCCGCCGCCGAGTTTGGTAATCCCTACGCCGCCGCCAAGGCCTACGCGGCGCTGACCATCGCCGAAGCTGTCGCTAGTGTCACCACCCGTGGTTGCTTCGTCGAACAGGACCCGGCGCACTACATCACCCTGGTCAGTGCCGGCCACGAGATGATGCGCAGCGCAGCGCAGCTGGCCGATGCCGCGCGCGAAATCGAAAAGAACAACGACAGCGTGTTACGCACGCCACACGCGGCCAGCGGTCAAGCGCGTCGTAAGACCGGGCTCGGCGACAAGCCGGCGTGAAGAAATCAGCTTGGAAAAGACGCGCGCCGCGTCCGTCAGCTCTTGGGCTTGCCGTCGCCGACCACACTCAGATTGGGCGGCGTGGGGCTTTCGTTGCGGATGCGGTGGCGGGCCACTTCGAGCGCTTCGCGCAAAGCGTCGCGTTCCAGAGAGAGATCCGATACCAGCTTGCGTAAGCGTTCGTTCTCGCGGCGCAACGCTTGGGTATTTCCCTCGCGCTCGATACGCGTCGCGCCGTATTCGCGGCACCAGCGCTGGTAGCGCTGTTCACTGATACCGAGCGTCTCGCACACTTCTGTGAGGGGGCGACCGGCGTTCAGAGCGTCTTCGGCGCGCTCCAGCAAGCCAATAATGTCGAGCGCAGTGAGCCGCTGCACCGCAGGCAGGCTGGCCGTGGTCGCATCGAAGCCGGTTGGCGCCGGTGCCGGCGTCGACGCTGCCCCGGCGGACGTCGCTGCTTCGCGACCCGGAATACTGCCCAGCAACTGGCTCATGGTGCGCACACATTCGCCAAAGGCGAACACCAGATCATGGGTGACCGGCCCCTTGGTAAACGGCAGCAATTGCTTATCGCGGATGAGGTAGGTGCCGTTGCGGGATTCGAGATCGGTCAGAAAGCACTCGTCACCATTGAGGTCTAAACGCGCGTGACGTCGCGACACGGTATCGTCGTACAGGGCGATATCCCCCGCGCGGCCAATGATGTAGCTCTTCTTTGACAT
>JANLSI010000757.1:0-1979 GCA_031362345.1 Pseudomonadota bacterium | reverse complement strand
TTCATGGCAATGCACACAGGCCAGGTCGAGCTGACCGCGACGGCTTGTGTAGATCGCTTTACCCTTGGCGAAAAACGGCACCGCGCGGCCGTCGATGACCGGCGTGATGGGCATATCGAGCGACTGGTGTTTGACATAGGTGGTCATGGCCAACAGCGGCTGCGACTCCCACGCCCACGGGCTCGCGCCCATCGCCCCAACCCGACACTGGTTGATACGCCGCTCAACATTGACGAGCGTGCTGCCGCTCCCATCGACCAGCGGATAGCGCGCCGCAACGCCGCGCATGCTCTTGGCTGCATCGTCATGACAGCTCGCACAGGATTTGCCGGCCTGACCCTCGACCGTGCGCCATAAGGTCTCGCCGCTGGCCAGCCAGATCGAGCCGGGGTTATCGAACGCGTCGTCCTGCATGGCGCGCGTCTCGGGCGCGGCATAGGTATAACCGCTGCGCCGGCCATCGACCGCGTACTTGCCCCAGGCTAGCTCACCAGCGGCGGCCACCAGCATCGCCCCCCATAGCGACAAGAGCACGCCGCACAGTGCGGCGACGCGCGGCGGTGTCATGGTTGGACCTCGATATGGGCACGGGTACTGAGCTGCGAACCGTCGTCATCGGTCCACACCAACAGCATCTCGCCACTGCGCTCGGCGGTCGCATAGAAAGACAGATAGGGATTGGCCGACACCGCTGGGTAGAAGCTCACGCGCAGGATCTCGACTCCGGCCAAGGTGCAAACAAAGCTGTGTAGGATCTTGCGCGGAATTTTTGCGCCGCTCTTGTCGTCTATGCGCTGCCCCGATTCCATTTTATGGGAGACCAGCGCCTTGACCTCGAACGGCTCGCCCTTGACGACAGTGGCCGGCACCTTGACCCGTGGTTGGTCCATCGCCCGTTCTGCTTCAGCCACCGCAACCCCCGATGGTCACCTTGACCTCGTTGATCGCTTGCAGCACCCGACCGTCTGACCATTGCGCCAGCGCGACCACGCGCTGGGTCTTGGCCAGACGAATGCGGGTCGCGACCTTGGCGCGACCGCTGGCCGGCGTGAATTGAAAGCTGATCACGTCCGGCGCCGGATTGTGTTCGGCGAAGACATGGATGGCGGTCACGTAGTTATCGGCACTGAATGGACCTTCGACCTCGATGCTGATCGGTACGGTGTTGCCATTCTCGGCGATGGCCGGCGTGGTGAATTTCAGGCCAGCGGTGAGGGGCACGCGCCCACCCAGCACTTTGGCGACGGCTGCGGCAGCGGCCTTGCCGTCCTCGTCCGCCAGCGCCCAGGCCGGCAGCAGGAGTCCGGCCGCCATCAGCGCGCGTTCAAGCAGCGCGCGGCGTGTCGTGTCCATGACTTGATAATCTCGATACGACTTCATGCACTACCCTCGTGCGCCTTCACGGCACCTGCTTCTGCGTCGCCAGGAACGCGACCACGTCTTCGACCTGTTGCGCGCTCAGGATGGTTTTGCCGACCAACGCCGGCAGTACACGCTGCAATCCGGTCGCGCGGAAATAGGCCGGCATCATGGTCGCGGGATTGATCCGTTTCGGATCGACCACGCGCAAGCGCAGTTGTGCCGTCGTCAGGCGCGCACCAACGCCCAGCAGCGTCGGCCCGGTCGTGCCGAAGAATTCGGCGTCGACCGCCGCCCCATGACAGGCTAGACAGTTGCCGAGCTCGCGGTCGACCAACACTTTTTCGCCCCGCGCCACATCGCCAGGCGCAGTGGTCAAGGGCTGGGCAATACCATCGTTCTCGACCACGTAATCCGCCGCCCACGCGCCCGGCGGGACACCCATCGACAGCAGTACTAGGCCAGCGCGACAGACAATTTGAATGAGCGCAATGCCTACCACCGTGAGAGCACTCCTAAGGATGCAAGCTGCGGCCAGCCTAACGGTGAATACGCGGGTCGCCAACCATCGGTGCAGAAGCCATGCGCAATTGCGTAGAACAACGATTGTGGGTCCGACT
>JANLSI010000754.1:0-2876 GCA_031362345.1 Pseudomonadota bacterium | reverse complement strand
GCTGCCATTCAATAATCCAGTGCGGCTGGCCGAAGATCTGGCGGTGCTCGATAACCTCTCCAATGGACGCGTCGAAATCGGTGTCGGTCTTGGCTACGCGCCCCATGAATTTCATGGCTTCGGCTTGCCGGTGGCCCGACGGGTGTCGATGTCGGACGAAGCCATTGAGGTCTTGCGGCTATGCTTCAGCGGTGAGCGCTTCAGCTTCAAGGGCAAGCGTTACGCGTTCAACGATGTGCGCATCACCCCGGGCTATGTCCAAGCGGGTGGACCGCCGCTGTGGGTCGCGGCGATGTCGCGCGCCGGTGCGTTGCGGGCCGCACGCTTCGGTTGTCACCTGTTGCCGCAGGGCGATAGCACCCAGACGCTCGACGTCTGGCGTGAAGCGCTAGGCACGGCCAATCAGACAGTCAAAGACTATCGTGTCGGCATTATTCGTAGCGTCTTGGTGACTGATGATGCCGAACGGGACTGGCCCGCCGTGCGCGACTCCGAGCGCTATCGCATGCAAATCTATCAGCGCTTCTTTGCCGAGAGCGGCGAAGGCTTTGGCACCAGCAATCGGGTGCCACAAAACTGGATAGTCGGCGACGTGCAAACCTGCGTCGACACCATCGTCGCGTTCATCAATGATTTTGGCATCACGGATCTGGTCACCTGGGCGGCACCGCCAGGATTACATCCGCGAGTCATGAACGCGAGTCTTGAGCGACTGATACGCGAAGTGGTGCCGGCGGTGCGGGCGCGCATTACTTAATGCACACGACGCCAGCGATGAAACGCAGCAGGTATTCGGCCACGGTGCCAACGGACCGACCCCTCAGGGCAAAACGAAAGTCCTGAGCCACTTCAGGTTGGCCGGCAGAGTCCAGTTCGCGCTACCGCTACGCCAATTCGCGTCGAGAGCGTTGGGATTGCCAAGGCAGTCCTTGGCGGCGCGCTGATAGCAGTGATCGGCTGAGCGGTCGCGCACCTGGGAATTGCGCACCATGATCCAGCCGCTGCCATTGCTATTGAGACACGAGGCCGCGCTGGGTCCGCAGTTCTTGCCAGTCACTGCTTGAGAGCTCGTGCGCACCTGGCTGGCAACACCGCCCGCGAACTGATCCTTCTCGCCATTGACGATGCGCAGATTACGGCTGGGCAGCACATGCTTGCGATTGTTCATACAGCTCGCGAGGTTGTAGGTGCCGTAGCTGGCCAGCGCGCCCATGCCGTAGACCGCTTTTACGCGTTTTTCGGTGTTCTTGGCCAGGATTGCCGCGATCGCACCTTGACTGAAACCACTCACCACGATGCCCTTGCCGCAGTTGCCGCGCGCACACAGCTTGCTTATCGCGCTAGCGGAACCTTGCGGTTTGAAAATGCAGGCCGCCTTCTTCGCGATCTCGGCGCAGGTGCCGAATACCTCGCTGCGGTATTGCACCGACGCGGCGACGAATCCTGCTTGTGCCATGCGTGTGATGGCGGCCATCGCCTGGCCGTTGTCATAAGCTTCTGTCGTGCCGACCAGGTAGACGAAGATCGGGCGCGACGCTGGCGCATCGGGCATGAGACCGGTAATGGCATAGTTGGTATCGCAGGCGCCGGCGCCGCCGGCACCCGCATAGCTGTCCGTGAACGCAGTGGTCGCACACCATGCCGAAGCGCTGGCTAGCAGTGCCAGGGTGGCGAGCAGTCGTATTGTCAGCATCATGTCGTCTTGCTCCTGCGCGGCGGGTAGGCAGTCGAGGTAGTGTACCGATCTCATCTCCCACTCGATAGATAGGCTAAGTCCTACGCTTTGGGGGAGCTGCGGGCGCTCGATGACACTGCCCCTGCAACTTGGTTGACGCTACCATCCACGGCGCGCAGATTAGCGGGCACTACGCGCCTGGACAGCCGCTTCGTCGCGCGTCGTCACCAGTGCTCGATTATCAAACGCATCTGCAGGGGAGACAATCATGTCCGGTTCAACGCATCAATTCGATCTGGTCATACGCGACGGTCGCATCGTCGACGGCACACGTATGCCGGCCTTCAACGGCGACGTCGCGATCAAGGATGGCCGCATTGCCGAAATCGGCAATGTGCGTGGCAGCGGGCACCAGGAAATCGATGCCAAGGGCCTGGTCGTCGCGCCGGGCTTCATCGACGTACATACCCACTACGATGCGCAACTGAACTGGGACCCTTACGCTTCGCAGTCGTGCTGGCACGGCATTACCAGTATTGTGGTCAGCGCCTGTGGTTTCGGTTTCGCGCCGTGTAAGCCCGAAGATCGCGAACGTGCCATGCAGCGCATGACGCGCGTTGAGGCGATTCCCTATGAGTCGATGAAGCAAGGCATGCGCTGGGATTGGGTCAGCCAGCGCGATTATCTCGAATCACTCGAGCGCGGCGGCCTTGGCGTCAACGTCGCGACCTATATTCCGCAGTCACCGATCCGCGCCTGGGTGCTGGGCACCGAGGACACCACCCGCAAGCAGGTCACGGCCGACGAACTGGAGCAGATGAAGGAGTTGGTGCGTGACGGTTATCGCGCCGGTGCACTCGGATTGTCGACCGATCTGAATTTGATCGATCGCGACTACGACGGCTCCATGCTACCGAGCCTGATCGCCGCACCCGAAGAGACCGAGGCGCTGATCGCCGTCGCCCGCGAATTCAATGTCGGCTCCATCGAAGTGACTCCGCAATCTCTGCATCTCGGCCCGGACGAAGCCGCGTTACTCGAACGCTGGGCGGAATTGAGCGGCCGGCCGGTGTATTACAACGCGATTCTGCAGGTCCACCATTTGCCCGGTCAGTGGAAGGAAGCCCTGAAGCTGCTTGAGGAACTCAACCAACGCCATCGCATCTTCGCGCTCGGCACCGCCCACCGCATTGAGTCCTTG
>JANLSI010000682.1:0-2427 GCA_031362345.1 Pseudomonadota bacterium | reverse complement strand
ATGTCAGCAAATCACACGTGCGCTCCAATGGCGACGTGGACGTCAACGGCGACAACACCATCGACACGACCTTTAGCGCGTTGGCCAAGACCATCGTCACGACCGATGGTTGGAAGCGCAAGTATTCGATCTTCACCGCGCCCAATCCCTCGGAACGCAGTCCCAATCGCTCGACCCTAGGCGACGGCCTGCTGCTG
Organism: Pseudomonadota bacterium; assembly: GCA_031362345.1. Classification (GTDB taxonomy): domain Bacteria; phylum Pseudomonadota; class Gammaproteobacteria; genus JADJYF01. Next base: position 2,230 of record JANLSI010000682.1, on the reverse strand, counting down.
AATGCTGCATTCACGCCAAGTCTGAATCAGTGTACGTCGCAAGGCACCAGTCGCCTGTTCGTACTCGGTTTCGAAACCGGCACCGCGTTGCCCTCCGGCAACATCGGCACCACGCCCTGTCCGGGCTGCCCGACTGGCGTTACCGAGTCGGCAACCTATGTCGACATTGGTCAGGGCATGGCGTCCACGCCAGCCATCCACTTTGGCTCTGCGGTACTGAACGGCGAGGGCGGTGTGGTTGGCGGCAGTGGCAACGACTCCAATACCTCATCCGCCGGCGGCTTCCAGGGTGCGACGCAAAGTGGAACGGGCCAGTTCAATATCTGGGACATCAAGGGTCGTGGCGGCATCATCGATGGCGAGATATCCTGGCGCGAATACCGCCTTAACCAATAACGGCCGGCGCACGCACGGAGAATGACATGGTGAACACGCGCGGGATGCAGTGCCAAGGGAGCGCCGGCCGCTACCAACATGGCGTTACGCTGATGGAGCTCATGATCGTAGTAGCCATCGTCGGCATCTTGGCCGGTGTCGCGTTCCCGGCCTACAAGGCCTACGTCGATCGTGCCAAGCGTAGTGAAGGCAAGGCGTTCCTCATGGAAATTGCCGCGCGGCAAGAGCGCTACTACTTCGATAACAACAGCTATGCCGCAGACCCCGAGGATCTCGGCTATGGAAGCGCCACGGCAAAGTCCGACGAAGGCCATTACACGCTGGAAGATCCGATCGCCGTAGGCGCTACCGGCGCTATCACGACCAGCTACATGCTCAAGATTAATACTGTCTCGCCGTGGCAGGATGACACCTGCGGTAGCTTTCTCACGCTCGACTCCAAAGGCGCTCAGGACAGCGACACCCATAACGTGATCTGCTGGTCGAAATGATGAACAGATTCCTACTTGCGCGTTTGCTGCTCGCCCCGCTCGTCGCACTCTTGACAACCACGGTCGCAGCGGAGGTCTACAAGTCCGTCGACGAAAACGGCAATGTGGTGTTCTCGCAGAAGGCGCCCAAGGACACCCAGTCTGAGGTCATCAAACCGAGATTCTCGAAGCCACCGACGCCAGCTGCGGGCGCAGGCCCGTTTGTACCGCCGACCCAGCCGGGCGCCTTGCCATCCGCCACCACCGCCCCACCAGCGGCGCCAGAACTGACACCGGAGCAGATAGCGGCCAAGCAGAAGAACTGCGACACCGCCCACCAACGTCTTAAGGAGCTGGAGGGGCCGCGTGCCAACCGCCTGCAATACGTGAACGACCAGCAGGAGCTCGCCTTCCTGACCCCGGAATTGCTGGCGGGGCGCATCAAGGAAGCGCAGGATGTGGTCGCCAAGAACTGTGTAGCAGAAGGTGCCGAATCTGCCCCTTAGACACTAGACACGACAGAAGAGGGAGCCCGTCACGCTGACGGCTTAAAGCTACACCTCTTCGACGCTGACCTCGTCGACCTTGGCCAATTCGCGCGGCAAGCTGAATACCACCTGCTCTTTGATGCCGGGTATCTCGTGGACCGTGATACCACCGCGATCGCGCAACGTCTGCACCACCTGTTCGACCAGCACTTCCGGCGCCGACGCGCCCGCAGTGACACCGACACTCTTTTTGCCGTCCAGCCAGACGGTCTGGATCTCGTCGGCGCTGTCGATGAGATAGGCGGAGATTCCCTGCTTCTCCGCAATCTCTTTCAGACGCGTCGAATTGGAACTGGTCTGGGAGCCGACCACCAGAATCAAATCGCAGTTCTGCACCATGCGCTTGACCGCGTCCTGACGATTCTGGGTGGCGTAGCAGATGTCTTCCTTCTTAGGACCGACGATTTTCGGAAATCGCTTGCGCAAGGCATCGATGATCTCGGCAGTGTCGTCCATCGACAGTGTGGTCTGGGTGACGAAGGCGAGAAACTCCGGATCCTTGACCTTCATTCTGCGCACGTCTTGCACAGCTTCCACCAGATACATGCCGCCACGACCGTCATCACCATGCCGGTATTGGCCCAGAGTCCCTTCGACCTCGGGATGGCCTGCGTGGCCAATTAAAATGCATTCGCGGCCTTCGGCCTGATAATGGCCGACCTCCATATGCACCTTGGTAACCAGCGGACAGATGGCGTCGAACACGCGCAGTTGGCGCCGCGCCGCCTCTTCCCGCACAGCCTTCGCGACACCATGGGCACTGAAAATTACGGTGGCGTCATCCGGAACTTCGTTCAGTTCATCGACGAATATTGC
>JANLSI010000655.1:0-10262 GCA_031362345.1 Pseudomonadota bacterium | reverse complement strand
GTCATAACGATCAAGCTCCAGGCCGGCGGCTCCACCCAGCGCTAACCCTTGGCGGCCAAACTCCTCGCCTACCCCATCGAATACCCACGACACCCGACTGTCGTAGGAATCGGGCAGGCGTCGATAGGGCTTGCTCTCGTCCATACCTTCGCTGGTGAAGCCCACGCCCATGGACTTCTGCGGCGCACGGCCACGGTCGCGCCAGATGCCACTCTTCTCGCCAGTCGAGGCCAGGTAGTACTCGCCTGGGGCGGCCTGCCAGGCCCGCGAGCCGGAATTGAGCTTGCGCACTTCCATGCACCAGGGTTCGTCAGGGCGAAAGCCCACCACCCAGTAGTAGCCGTTGGCGCCCAAGTACATGACCCGTCCGCCGCCCGCCAGATAGGCGTCGGTGGCGTCCATCATGTGCTCCGAGTAGTACTCGGAGTGGGTGCCATTGATCACCACCTTGTAGGGGGCGAGCAGGGCCACGCCCTCGCGGTCGAGATCTTCGTCGGTAATGACATCGAAATCGTGCCCGCACTGCGCAAGCCACCAGACGATGGAGAGATCGGCCGCGAACTGCCAGGCCACGCCGGTCGCCGCCATACGGTGCCGCGGCCGCAGGCCCATGATCGGCCGCCGGTAAGAGCTGTAGCAGACCCCCGCGCCGTCGGCATGGTGATCATAGGTGGAAGCACCAAACTCCGGGTGCTGGCCCAGAAAATAATCGTCGTCGTGCAGAATCAGGCCATGGCCGGTGATGGCCTCGACCGGCCCCGGGTCGCCAAGCACGAAGCGCTCGTTGGCATAGGCCAGGTAGCTCGCGGTCGGCATCAGCATCGCGACCTTGGCCTGGGCCGTGGTCGGACGCACGAAGAACACGATGTGGTCTTCGACGACACCCGCCGTGATTCGCGCAGCGTAGACCCCGCTCTTCAGATCGAGCGGCACCGTCCAGCGCAGCGTCGGCTGCCAGCGGCAGTCGATGATGGCGTCGTCGTTGAAATAGATGCCGCCGTATTGCTCGGGCGCGAGGCGGAAGCAGTCATCCTTGCCCCGCCAGTTATAGCCGGTCATGGCCCGCACCGGACGGTTGTAACCCTGACCGTGCAGGCCACGGGGGCCGATATCGACCACCCGATCGCCGATGCCGTTGTCGCTATAGCCGGCCGCCGTGTCCCAATAGGCAATCGTGCCGGCGGCGGGCGCTGCCCAGCCCTCGCGCAAGCGCGTCAGTTCCGTGAGTCCCAGTGCGCCGGCCTGTAGTCCGGGGCGGTCAATCTTGCCGTTGAACAGGCCGATCACGCAGCGGCCATGGCCAGGCTGGTCGTCGTGGTAGCCGCCCAGTAGCAGATCGGTGCTCGCCGCTTGCGGCGTCAGCGCCAGCGCGCCGGCCACGCGCGTACCGTCGTCCAGTTCCAGCAACGGGCTCAAGTGACTGTTGTAGGCGTTGACTACCGCTTCCTGATAGAGCTCGACCGTACCGCGCTCGGCGTCGTAGGCCGCCGCGACGAAATACCATAGGCGTGGGACGAGCGCCCGCTCGCCCGCGACTTCGTGCACCGTTTTACCGTCACCGGCCCAGAACGACAGACAGCCTGCTGCGTTGATACCGAGTGCGTAACCGCGTCGGCCGGCGGCATCGAACTGGGCGACCAGGCCCTGGCGCCCCTTGTTGGGCGTGGTCGCCCAAACGAAAGCATGCACAGTAAAGCTCCCCGCCGGCAGCAGATAGCCATCGCTGTCGGCGACCTGCACGAAGCTGCCGGCCTGGGTGAACTGAGTGTGGAGCGCGACCGTGCCATTCATGCTGGCGGCGAGTTCGTGTTCAACGAAACCGGGGCCGCCCGGCGCCACGTCACCGTGCAGCAGGCGCACCAGTTGCACCTGCGCGCTGCTCACGCCTTGCGCGCTGACCATGAATTGCAGGGTCTCGCCCGGACGTACACTCAGGCTGTCGCAATAGCCGGTGATATATGGCTTGGCCATTACTTCGCTCCCGCGCTGCGCATGAGGTCTTCGAGGTTGCGCAGGAACACCGCGTGCAAGGCCTCGTTCTGATCGGTGTAGACGATATCGTCGCTGGGATGCGGTTCCGAGCCGGCCGGCACCGGCAGGCGAATCACCTGAAATTCAAGGCAGGGTGTACGCGAATAGAGCGCATAGGCCGGTGTGCGGCGGAACAGATTGAGCAACCGCATCAAGCCATCGCTATGCTGACCGAGCGGACGACGACGGTGCTCTTCGATCAGATCTTCGGTGATCAACGGCCGCAATTGCGCTTTCTGTTCTTCGACGAAACGCGCATAGACGAGCTGCTGACGATCAGCCGGCAGGGTGGTATTGCTCATGACTCCCTCGCTACAAACGAGCTAAAGCGCGAGTATACCCGGCACCTCGAAGCAGGCCAGGTACCCTGCGCTATCAGCGCATCGGGGCGACCGGCAGCAGCGCATCGACCGCTGCCACTGCGTGCTCGCAGGCGGGCGCCGCGCGTGGCATTTCGAGTTTGTCGGACAGACCGAGCGCGCGATGCTCGGCCTTGGCGCTGACCAGGGAAATCAACGGCCGGCAGGCCTCCTCCATGGCTTCTTCGGCGCGCGACAGGCGCGCATCGGGCTCGCCTTGTTCGTCACCGTAGGCGCCGTCGGCGCGGATCAAGCGATCGACGATACGGTTCTGATAACGGAAGACACGCTCGGCATAAGCCTTGAACTCGGCACGGCTCATGCGCGTGCGATGACCGTCGGGATACTGCACATCGACGCTCGCACAGCCACCGAGCATGGCGATAACCAGGCCCCACAGCGCGCCGCTCCGATGACTTGTCATGTGCATCCTCCGTTACCGCCCACCGTCCGCGCTTGAGTATAGCGGCGCAGTCAGTCACGCGAAGGCGCGCGCCACAGCGTCTTCGGCGGCAGCGAGCTGCTTAAGCAGACTGGCGGCGGCGGCGAGTTGGCCGCAGGCGCGCGCCAGATTGTGCGCACCGCGACTGTCGTAACGATCCGCGTCCCAACCGAAATAACTCTCTTCGAGCGCATCGACTAGAAAGCGCGCCGCGAGCTCAAGGTGGATCTCCAGCGTGGCGGGCACGATGGCGGCCGCTTCGTCGCCACTGATGAAATCGCGCGCAGCGGCGCCATAACCGCGCACGGCGGCGGCGAATAGATCCATTTCAAAGCGTGCCTGCGGGTCATCTTCGCGGCGCGGATTGCACCAGGAACGTAGCGCATCACCCAATTCCAGCGGCAGCGCCATGCGCGCCAGGGTGTCGAGGTCGATCAGGCACAAGGCCTGCGTGCCCGCGTCATCGAACAGCAGATTGGAAATCTTCGGATCACCATGCACCAGGCGCAAAGGCGTGGCACGCGGCGCCGGATAAGCGCCACGCATGTCGTCCAGTTGTGCGGCCGCGCGCGCGACCTCGGCACTCAATCGGTGGGCGCGCCCGGCGTCCTGGGCGGCGGCGAGGCGCGCGCGATGGCGGGCGAACTCGTGGATAGGCGGCCGTTCGACGAGCAAGTCTTCGGCGAAGTCAACCAGCAGACCGTGGAAACGCGCCAGCAAGGCGCCGGCCGCCGCCGCCTGCGCGGGCTGCGCGAGAAAATCAAAGGCGCGCCCGTCGATCCAACTCAAGACACGCCAGCGCGCGCCGTCATGTTCGACCGCCGGCGCACCCTCGCGCGTGCGCAACAGACGGGGCGTCAGCATGCCCCGCGCGCCGAGATGGGCCGTGACCCTGTCGAGATTGTGATTGACGCCAGGCCCGAACACCGGATGCAGGCGTTGCAACGCGAAGCACGCGCCGTCCCGGGTTGCAATCTTGAGCGTAAGATTGACCAGGCCCTGGGTGATGCGCGTCAAGCTCACCACTTCGAGGGCATAGGCTTCGAGTACGAGGGCGGCGGCGGTAGGCCAGGAGTGATCGCTTGCGAGTGTCACCTTGTCATGATGCCATGCATTCGTTATGGCGCTGCCCGCTAACACGTTTGATGTGCCCGCAACGCGCCGTGCGCCCGCCTGCCCCGATCGACCACACCGCATGACTCGCCGGCTGCCCATGGCTGCATGGCTGACGCTGCTGGGCTTGATCGGGGCCTGCGGCACAACACCACAGCTGCCCTTCGCCACCAGCCCGAGGCTGGCCCACTGCCAACAAATCTTCGCCGACAACGATGCACGCCTGCGCACCGCCGGTATTCGCGATGCGCAGGCCTGGCGTGTAGCGGGCTATCCTTTTCTGCGCGTCGATCGCGTGCTCGCCTCGTTTGCCGCAGAGGCCAACAACGCTGCCCAACGTGCAGCCTGGCTGGCACGCGCCACGGCCCACGACGCCGAGGGCCGTGAACTTGAAATAGCGCGGCTGTCGCCCGCGCCGGACAGCGCACTGATAGATCAGCTGCGCAGCTGTCGCGTCGCGCTGAGCAGCGCGCTGCGCGACGACGACGACGCCTGGCACGCCATGCTGAACTTTTCCCAGGTAGCCGATGACTACAGCGTAACGCGGCGGGTACTCGGCCTGTATGCCGTCAGCGCGCGCGTGGTACTGGCCAGCGTGCAGCGCATGCAGAAGCGCGCAATGCCGCGCTTGATCGACAGTAGTGCGAGCAATGCGGTGGGCGGGGAACGCTATGGCTTGAGTGCGGACGCGAGCAACGAAACGATCGCTCCCGGGCCTGCGCCGTGGCGTCACGATGCGCTCGGCATTCCACTTTTTACGGACGCTGAGCGCGCTGGTCTGCTCCGCCGTCACGCGCCCGAACTCAGCATCGAAACGCGCAGCGACAACGATCGCCCGGGCCGCATCACGCGCAATACCGCGCCCTTCGTCAACCGCGCAGAGCCCGTGCTCTATAGCCAGCTGACCTACACCCGCTTCGGCGACGAAGTCCTGCCGCAACTGGTCTTTACATGGTGGTTCGCGGCGCACACCGCCCAGGGCCGGTTCGATGCCCTGGCCGGACCCTTGGATGGCTTGAGCTGGCGCGTCACGCTAGCCGGCGACGGCCAACCGCTGGCCTACGATCTGGTGCACAACTGCGGCTGTTATCACATGTTCTTTCCGAGCGCGCGACTGCGTGTGCGGTACCAGGCCAAGGGCTTGGAAGAACCGCCATGGGTACCGTTCACTATCCCCACGCAGTGGCGCGGCCGACTGCGTCTGGCCCTGGCGAGCGGCACGCACTACCTGACCGCCCTGGCACCGGCCAGTGCAACACCGCCTGCCGATGGCTACGTGTTGCGGCCCTATGCGGAACTGCGCGCTCTGCCGGCGCACGAGCAACGCAGCAGTTTGTTCGATGCCCACGGTCTGGTGCCCGCAAGCGCGCGCGGCGAGCGCTGGTTTTTGTGGCCGATGGGCGTGGTTGCGCCGGGCAGCATGCGGCAATGGGGCCATCAAGCCACCGCCTTCGTCGGGCGCCGGCATTTTGATGAGGCGCGTCTGCTTGAGCGTTATTTCGAACGGGTGGATTCAGCGCCACCCACGCAACAGCGCAGGCCTTAACATCAAACCTTGCGTAGCTCGTGCAATTCGCGCTCAAGTTCGGCGATACGGGCCCGCGCGGCATCGCGTTCGCGCGCCACCCGCGTGGTCTCGGCCAAGGCCTCGAAGGACGACAGTTCGGCGCGACCAGCGCGCTCCAGTGCCGCGCTACGCTGGGCGGCCAGTTGTTGCTCGCGGCGCGACGGGCCGAACCAACGTGCCCACCAGGCATCCTCTTCGGCGGCGGCACCGCGCGCACTGTCGTCGATCGCGAATTGCGCGCGCAGGGTGGCGAATTCTGGCCGTGCCAGATGCACTTCAGCGGCGGTCTTAAGCGCATCGAGCAGCGCCGTCTGGTGTTCTGCATTGAACTCATCGACCGACGCCTCGCGCGCGATCGCGAGCAGCGCGCGGGCTTGGTGGAAACCCGCCGCGCCTTCATCAAAGCCGATGTCCATGTTTACCCTCCCTGCGCGCCCTGCTGCACCCGCCAGCCTCACAGTTTAGCGAAGCTGAGGTCGGCGCCAGCGAAATCGGCTTCGACGGCACTACTGCACACCACGCCCACACGCCCATGGGCTGGCTCGAGATAGCGCGCCGCCACGGCCCGCAACGACGCGTGATCGGCGGCCAGCACCCGCGCCCGGAAGCACTGACGAAAGGCGTCGTCGCGACCGTAGAGCCCATTAGTGAAAGCGCGTTCGGCCTCACCCGCCGGTGAACGCGGCTGATCGAGGGCGCGGATGGTACCGAGGATGGCTTCTTCCAGTCGCTGCGCGTCGTCGTCGTCGGCGAACCAGGACAGCGCGCGATCGAAATCCTTTAAGGTGGCCATGGCGCGCGGATCGCGATAAGAGAGGAAGCGGAAGGTCGCACTGTCGGCGTCATAGCTCGCGCCCGAGCCGTAGGCACCACCCTTCTCGCGAATCTCGCCATGCAGAAAACCGTCCTGCAGATAACGGCCTAGTACGGCAAGCAGCGGCGCGTCGGCATGATCCTCAGGCACCGCACCATAGGCCTTGGCGACGAAGTTGACCTGCGAGTTGATCAGCCAGCCAGTGCCCGCGGCGTGCGCTTCGATGTCGGCGACGAACGGCATGCAGGCCGGCGCGAGGGGCGCACCGACCTGCGCGGCGCGCGCGGCGGCACCTGCGAGCACGGCGGCATCACCGAACAAGGCCACCCGCCGTGGCGCATGTCGAAGCTTCGTGCGTATGGATTCGAACAAGGCGAACAACTCGCTCGGCGCCGACTCGTGTTCGGCGCCGGCGAGGTCTTTCAGTATGCAGTGCGCCTGCGGGCCATCCCATAGATCGTCCAGCGCCGCGCTAGTGGAATAGCTGCGCGCAGCACTGATCACGGCGAGCTGATGGCCACGCTCGGTCAGCGATTGTTCGGCCTCGGCACGCGACTGCATGAGCAGTTCGCGCAGGCGTTCGGTCTCGTCGAAACGTACGCCGTCGAGCATTTCGTTAACGATATCGATCACCGCGTCGCGCTTGCGTGCCAGACCCTTGCCCGTCACCACCAACCAGCCGCACAGCTCGCCACCGGCGATCGGCGCGCGCGCCATGGTATTGGTACCGAAACTGCCGAACAGCGCGCGGCGCGACTGCACGGCGAGATAATCCTCATGCCCCTGGCCGAGTTCGGTCAGGTAATCGGACATCAGCGGCAGCACGCGCAACTCGGCAGCACTCAGGCCCGGCAGGTCATAGACCAGCTGTATGCGGAAGATGCCGTTGGCCGCGCAATCGTAGGCGTGCACCTCGACACCATTGACTTGGGTGATGCGCGCGCACGGCGCCGGGCTCGGTGCCGGCACATCGGCAAGCGTCACGCACGGCAGTATATCGGGGTCATCGATACGCGCCTGGCGTTCCCGCAATGCCGCGCTCTGCGTGACCAGCGTCTCGCGTTCGCTAGTCGTCAGGCGGCGCGCTAAGATCTCCAGACGTTCACGCTCCTGCGCCTCATCACGTTGCGCCTTGGCTGGGTCGGGCACCATGGTCACGCGCACGCGATGGGGGTTGTCGAGCAATAAACGCTGCACCAGGCGCGCGACGAAACCTGGCTCGTGGATCTCGCGGCGCAGACCTTCCAGCACCCGATCGACTTCGAGCAAACGCGCCGGATCGCGACGGTACATGGCGGCCGGCATCACCCGGCCCATCAGCTGCAGGCCAAAGGGGTAACTGCCGCCGCCGATATCGCGCTGCGCCATTTCGATACGATCGAGCACGGCATCAAGGGCAGCAACCTCAACGCCATCACGCGCGACCGTGCTCAGCACATCGAGCAGCCCGTGTTCGAGCGCCGTCGCATGTTCGCGTTCGCTGCCTTCGACGCCACAGACAAACACCAACTGACGGGCCGCATCGTCGATGCCACACAATTCCGATGGCGCATTGGCAAGCTCAGTGGTTTCGAGGTAGTGACGCAGCGGTGACGCACTGTGCTCAAGCAGGATCGAAGACAGCAGATGGGCTTGCACTACGTCGTCTGGCGCGGCCGCCTCGCCCAACAGCCAGGCCCACACAAGGTGTGTGCTGTGGTCTTGTTCGTCCTCGGCGAAGTAGCTGGTTTCGACTTCACGCGGCGCACTGAAGGCCGCTTGCAGCGGACTCAGCACAACATCGTCGGGACGCGCAAACTGGCTGAGCACGAGCTCCGCGATATGACGCTGATGGTCGGCCTCGGGGAAACTCCCGTAGGTCATGAAGACTGCATTGCCCGGATGGTAGTGGCGGGTATGGAAGGCACGTAGCGCGGCGTGGGTGAGGTCGGGGATCGCGAGCGGCTCACCGCCGCTGTTATGACGATAGACGGTATCGGGAAACAGTGCCGAGTGCAGATGGTGATAGAGCTGCGAAACTGGCGCGCTCATCGCACCTTTCATTTCGTTGTAGACCACGCCGTGGTATTCCAGTCGTGGTGTCGCGGCGGCGACGTCCTCGGCGAATTCCACACGCCAGCCTTCCTGCGCGAAATCGAGCGGATCGAGATTGGGAAAGAACACCGCATCCAGGTAGACCTTGAGCAGATTGTCGAAGTCCTTACGGTTTTGGGTGGCGAACGGATAGGCCGTGCTGTCGCTGCTGGTGAAGGCGTTCATAAAGGTGTTCAGCGAACGACGCAGCATCATGAAAAACGGATCGCGCACTGGATAACGCTGACTACCACACAGCGTGGTGTGTTCGAGGATATGCGCCACGCCACTCGAATCCTGCGGCAGAGTCGGCAGCACCACCATGAAGGCGTTGTTGGTATCGGCGCAGGCAAAATGCAGATGGCGCGCACCGGTGGCAGCGTGCTGGTACTGGCGCAACTCCAGGCCCAGGGAGTCGATGGTGGTGGTGGAGGTCAGGTCGAAATCAGGTTTGGACATCGGTACTCAAATCACTCTGTGCTGGTCGTGGTGCGGACTTCAAGCAATAAGCGCCAGCGCGGCGCGCAGTTGCGTCAAGGAAGCAATCTCGGCTTGGGGCCGCGCATAGTCGGCGGGCCATGGCTCACCGTCGCGGTTCAGCCACACGCTGGCGAGCGACGCACGGCGTGCGCCCTCGACATCGTACAGCGGCTGATCGCCGACGTGCACTGCGCGCGCGGCGCTTACGCCGGCCCGTGCCAGCGCTACTTCGAACATGCGCGGATCGGGCTTCTGCACACCGGCTTCGGCGGGCGAGATGCAAAAGGCGAAATAAGGGCTGACCCCCGCGACTTCAAGGTCGGCGTTGCCATTGGTCAGCGCCACGAGGGTGAAATCACGGCTGAGGTCCGTGAGTACCGGGCGCACATCGTCGTAGAGGGTCACCACGCTGCGCTCGTGCACGAACAGCGCGATGCCGGGCTCAGCGAGCGCCGGGTCGTAGCCGAAAGCCGCCAGTTGCACGCGCAGTGCAAGCATGCGCAGCGCAGTGAAATCATGGGCCACATCAGGGCGCTGGCTGGCCAGCTCCCAGCGCCAGCGGCGCAGCGATTCATTGTCATGCGCGGCTGCCAGACGCGGCGCATGGGCGACTATCCAGGCATGCTGCCGCTGTTCGGCACGCAGCAGCGCGGGGCGCGCGTCCCACAGCGTATCGTCCAGATCGAAAGTGATCACTTCAAACATCGTTGCCGCTCATGGGCGGGCGTCGCAGCGCAACGCACGCACGCTATACTTGCGCACCGGCCGGCAGGAGGAACCGACTATGCCTACGTTCGATGTCGTATCCGAAATCGACAAGCACGAACTCACCAATGCCGTCGACCAGACCAATCGAGAAGTCGGGCAGCGCTTCGACTTCAAGGGCAGCAAAGCGCGGGTCGAACGCGAAGATAATAAGCTGACCATCATCGCCGATGGCGAGTTTCAAGCCAAGCAACTGCTGGAAATTCTTGAGAGCCGCCTGGCCAAGCGCGGCATCGACATCGATTGTCTGGAAGTGGGCGACTTCAACTCCAACATCGCCGAGGCCAGGCTGCCGGTGACGGTGCGCGAAGGGGTCGACAAAGATACTGGCCGCCAGCTGACCAAACTTATCAAGGACAGCAAGCTCAAGGTTCAGGCCCAGATGCAGCAGAACCAATTGCGCGTGACCGGCAAGAATCGTGACGACTTGCAAGCCGTGATCGCGCTGGTCAAGAACGCCAAACTCGGCTTGCCATTTCAGTTCACCAATTTCCGCGACTGACGCGCCGCAGCCATGCAGCAGAGCGAACAGCATTTCCGTTGCCCCTACTGTGGCGAACGCGTAAGCGTACTGATCGATCACTCGGTGGCCGCCCAGGATTACATCGAGGATTGTGA
>JANLSI010000566.1:0-6113 GCA_031362345.1 Pseudomonadota bacterium | reverse complement strand
TCCCTGTCGGTCGCGCCGGCCATCAGCAGATGTGCCTGTACACGCGCGGCCCTGACGGCATTGAGGAGACGGTGCTTGAGCGGGTCAGCTTCGTGCCGTTGCTTGAGGGGCTCGGACAGTGACGACCACCTGTGCTCGGCTCATGTTGCTCGGTTGGCTGGCGAGTGTCGCCGGCTGCGCGAGCAACTACGAGGCGCCGATAGAACAAAAACCGGCGCTGCCATCCGCGTCACGACCGGCATCGCAGGCGGCGCCGCGCGGGGCGACGAATGGGCTTGCCGAGCGCGACCACCCGACGCCGGCAGTGTATGTGGTGGCGAGCGGCGACAAGCTGCTGACCATCGCCTGGCGCTACGGTCTGGATGTGCGTGATCTGATCCGTTGGAATCAGATCACTAAGCCCGATCTGATCGTGGTCGGGCAGACCTTGCGTCTACGTGCGTTGCCGCCACCGTCTAGCGTGCCACCGCGTGCGGCTGACGTGAGCGCCCCGACGCTCGTCCTGACGCCACTACCCGCACCGAACAATGCGACCGGCGGGCCGGCTCCGACCGCGAGCTCGCCGTCGCGAATCAGTATGGTGCCGTTGACACCTGCGGCGCCGTCCATCAGCAATGCACCGAACATCGCGCCAGCCACACCCAGCACGAGCGTGCCCGCAGTGGGGCTTGCGGCGTCGTCAGATCTGACTGATTCCGAGCGCGACAAAGCCGGCGCTACCGACAGCGTTACGGCTAATAAAGAGGGCGTGCGCTGGATGTGGCCGACACCAGGAAAAGTGTCGGCGGCCGATGCAAGTTCAGCGACCAAGGGCATCGATATTCACGGCGCCCGCGGGCAAGCGGTGAAGGCCGCTGCGGCGGGTGCAGTGGTATATAGTGGAAGTGGACTGCGAGGTTACGGTGAGCTTATTATCATCAAGCACAATGACACGTTCCTCAGCGCGTACGCGCACAATGAAGTGCGCTTGGTCCAGGAAGGTCGCCACGTCGCGGCGGGGGAATCGATCGCACGAATGGGGAACTCCGACACCACCGATGTCATGCTGCATTTCGAGATCCGTCGAAATGGAAAGGCAATAGATCCCCTGCAGTACCTTCCGAACCGATAGCAATTCCATCAGCATGGCCGGTCCCCGTGGCAAACAACCCGCGAGCGAAACGCCTGACGATGCTGCCGAGCCTGGCGCTGCGCCGGATCCTGATGCGGAGTTCGACGCCGAACTGGAACTCGGGGACGAGTTAACGGAACTTGAGGCGGATTTCGATCCCTCCGCGGAGCCTGCAGCGGGCGATCCCGAGCCAGATAGTGAAACTGGCGCGGCTGAAGTGCAGCGTTTCATTCCCGGCGAAGTGTCGCAAGGCGACATGGATGCCACTCGTCTGTATTTGAACGAAATCGGTTTCTCACCGCTATTGACCGCCGCCGAGGAGGTGTACTTCTCGCGGCTGTCATTGCGTGGCGACGCAGCTGCGCGCAAGCGCATGATCGAGAGCAACCTGCGTCTGGTGGTCAAGATCGCGCGTCGTTACATGCACCGCGGACTGGCCTTGCTCGATCTTATCGAGGAGGGCAACCTGGGTTTGATTCGGGCCGTTGAGAAATTCGACCCCGAACGCGGCTTCCGCTTCTCGACCTATGCCACCTGGTGGATACGCCAGACCATCGAGCGGGCTCTGATGAACCAGACCCGCACCATCCGCTTACCGATCCACGTCATCAAGGAGATCAATATTTATTTGCGCGCGGCGCGGCAGCTTGCGCAGAAGCTCGATCGTGAACCGAGTCCTGAAGATGTCGCTACCTTGCTCGACCGCCCGCTAGACGACGTCAAACGCATGCTTGGCCTCAACGAGCGTATCGCCTCGGTCGATGTGCCGGCTGAGCGCGACTCGGAACGTTCGCTGTTGGAGACCATCCCCGACGAGCACAACCGCGATCCCGCCACCGTGCTGCAGGACGAGGACGTGCAGCGCCATTTAGAAGCCTGGCTTGCGCAGCTCAACGACAAGCAACGCGCGGTGGTCGAGCGCCGCTTTGGTCTACATGGTCGTGAGATTGCCACCCTTGAGGAAGTCGGTAGCGAGATCGGCGTGACGCGCGAACGGGTACGTCAAATCCAGATCGAAGCCTTGCGCCGCCTGCGCCAGATCCTTGAGCGCGAGGGCTTCTCGGTCGATGCCCTATTTGCCGATCTGTGAGTGAGGCAGTGCGGCTTCAGAGCATGAACAGGGCTGCCATCACGGCGCGGTCTTCGCTGACCAAAATATTGAACAGGCGACACGCCGCGCCGGTGTCCATGGACTCAAGTGCGACCCCGGCGTTGGCCAGATGAACAGTCAATCCATGATCGACGAAGCGCTGGCGCGCGCCGCTGCCGAGCAGGATGATTTCCGGGCGCAACGCGATCAGACCGTCGAAATGAGCGGGCTCCAATTGATCGAAGCTGGCAGGCAGCAGGTCGGCGTGGATCTCCGCCGGGGTCACCACACAGGGTGTCTCGATGCGGGTATCGCCTACGCGTATCCACCCCGGGCCGTAGGCCGCGATCGAGAGAAATCCAGAGTGTTGATCGAAATCTATTTTCATGAGCCTGGTGCCATGGTTTGTGGATCTTCATTTTATGCAGTCATGACCGGTATAGGGCGAGTGTCCGACCAGCACGCCGCGCGTTCATGGCAGTGGCAGGTGCGCGGTCTGGGCACGGCGTTGGCGCCAGCAATTCCACTCAAAATTCGAATATGACGGTAAAGGAAAGGGGATTAGGCATGCGTATCATTCTGCTAGGTGGTCCCGGTGCGGGTAAAGGAACCCAGGGCGATCTGCTCTGCGCGCACTTCGGGATTCCGAAGATCTCGACCGGTGACATGCTGCGCGCTGCCGTGCGTGAAGGCACGCCGCTGGGGCTCGCCGCGAAAGGCATCATGGATGCCGGCGGACTGGTTTCCGACGACATCATTCTCGGACTCATCCGCGCGCGGGTGCAGATGCCGGATTGCGCCCGTGGATTTCTGTTCGACGGCTTCCCGCGCACGATTCCGCAGGCCGAAGGACTGGCCGCAGCGCGCGTCGAGATCGACTTTGTGATCGAGATCGCGGTTGATGACGAGGAGATCGTCAAGCGCATGTCGGGGCGCCGCATCCATCAGGCCTCGGGTCGTTCCTACCATGTCGTGTTCAATCCGCCGAAGGTCGCCGGTAAGGACGACTTGACCGGCGAAGATCTGATCCAACGTGACGATGATCAAGAAGCAACCGTGCGCAAGCGCCTCGCTGTGTATCACGATCAGACCAAGCCATTGGTCGCGCTGTATTCGCGCGCCGCGCATAACGATGCGCGTCTGAAATACGTGTCGGTCGACGGTATTGGCGAGGTCGATGCGATCAGTAAGACGATCATCAAAGCCATCGATGCATGAGCCTCGTTTAAAGTTCAGGGTGATGCTGCCGACATCGTTTGTTGGCGACGTTGCGCGTGGTGCGCTCAATTCAAAACACATCACCATTCAAAAAAAATCTGCAATTGCATTGCAGTTATTTTTTTTGTGATGTATATAGGCCGCTGTGGTGTTGCGTTATTAATCTCAACCAATAGTTGAAGAGGGCCTCTACATGGCGAAGGCAAAGAAAAAAGCAGCGAAAAAGAAAGTAGCTGCAGTCGCAAAAAAGAAGGTGGCTAAGAAGAAGGCAACTGCTGCGAAGAAGAAGGTAGCAAAGAAAAAGGTAGCAAAGAAAAAGGCTACCAAGAAAAAAGTAGCAAAGAAAAAGGCTACCAAGAAAAAGGCCGCCAAGAAGAAGGTAGCCAAAAAAAAGTAGCGGCGCGCGACAGCCAACCTGACGAGCGAGAGCGGCTGGAAGCTGCCAAAGCAGAAGTCCGAGCCCGCCTTGCGATGCGCAGGGAGGCAGCCCGGCTAAGGAAGGCCGCGCAGGCTAAGCGCGCTGCAATGAGAAAGGCTGTCGACACCTTTACAAGGAAGTGGGAACGGGAGTACGACAGGAAGCATAAGACTTCCTGAATAGGCTCCGCCGCCCATGGCTGCGAAGACGTACCGTCCATCCACCGGCTTGATGGTGCACCTCGGCAGACTACCGATTGAAGCCCTTCCTTCGCGGGAAGGGCTTTTATTTTGGCTGGTTTTTAGCCGGCTTCTTAAGATTTTTCACGATTCGAGCGGTGGCCAAGAACAGCAAGAAGCGTGATCTTCCGAGCGTCCGCAACGAACCGCGAATCAAACGAGCGGTTGCGACGGCGCCTGCCACGCCATCCAAATCATCTAAGCCGCCGCAACCTCCGGGTCCCCCGCGTTTCCGTCGCACGCGCTTCTTCCTCCGTCATCTACTGATCTGGCTGGTGCTGGTCGGCCTGGCCTATTGGTTGTGGTTGGATCGCGAAGTCACCAGCGCTTTCGAGCACAAGCAATGGGTGTTGCCGGCGCGGGTGTTCGCGCGCGCCCTGGAGCTTTATCCCACCGCCAACGTGTCGCCTGAACGACTGGTGCGCAAGCTCGATACGCTCGGCTATCAGCGGGTCACCGTGCCGAACGCGGTCGGTCAGTACGCAGTGAGCGATGAACAGGTCGAATTCTTTTCGCGCGGCTTCAAGTTCTGGGACTTTCCGGAAGTGGCACGCGACGTCGAGGTCAGGTTTGCCGGCGGTGTGCCGCAGACCGTGGTCGACCGTGACAGCGGCCAGCCCATCGAGCTTATGCGACTCGAACCGCCCGAGATCGGTCGCATCAATCCGCAGGACTTCGAGGACCGCAAGCTATTGGCTTTCGACGAAGTGCCCAAGCAGTTTGTGGCGGCCTTGGTGGCAGTCGAGGACCGGCGCTTTTTCAAGCATCACGGCGTGGATTTCATCGGACTGCTGCGCGCCTTCGGCGTCAATCTGTTGGCCCAGCGCGTGGTGCAGGGCGGCAGTACCCTTACCCAGCAGCTGGTAAAAAATCTGTACCTGACCCATGAGCGCACCATGCTGCGCAAGATCAACGAGATCTTGATGGCGGTCTCGCTCGAGCGGCAGTACAGCAAGCAGAAAATCATCGAGACCTACATGAACGAGGTGTTCCTCGGGCAGGATGGCAACCGCGCGATTCACGGTTTTGAATTGGCCGCCCACTTCTATTTCGCCAAGCCGCTGAGCGAACTCGACTGGCTCGAAGCGGCGACCTTGATCGGCATGATCAAAGGGCCGACGCTCTACGATCCGCGACGGCACCCCGAGCAAGCTAAGGCGCGCCGCGACGTCGTCCTGGGGCTGTTAGCCCAGGCTCAGCTGATTGCCGCGACCGATCTCGCCGGCTTGCGCAAATTGCCGCTCAAGCTGCGTGGCGGTGCCGGTGGTGGCAAGCATGAATACCCATCCTTTATGGCCCTGGTCCGGCGTCAGTTGTCGCGCGAGTACAGCCCGCGCGACCTCGACGCAGCCGGACTGAACATCTTCACGACACTCGACGTCGAAGTGCAGCAGTCAGCTGAGGCAGCCATACGCAGCACCTTGCCGGATATAGAGAAGCGCATGCACAAGCGCGATCTGCAGGGCGCGCTCATCATTGTCGATCCGGCCAGCGGCGAGGTGCTGGCGATGGTTGCTGATCGCGATCCTGACTATGCAGGGTTCAATCGCGTGGTCGACGCGCGGCGGCCGATCGGATCGGTGGTGAAACCGCTGATCTATGCATTGGCGCTAGGCCAGCCCGGCCGGTTCTCTTTGCTGACACCACTCAACGACATGGCCGTGACCTGGACCGGCCCCGATGGCAAGCGCTGGCAGCCGCAAAATTTCGACAAGAAGGAACACGGCACGGTGAGCCTGCTCTATGCCCTGACCCACTCCTTCAACATGGCGACTGTCAATCTTGGTTTGCAGCTCGGTTTGTCGCGGGTCACCGCTTATATGCAGCACCTGGGCGTGCCGGGTAAGTTGCCGCAGTATCCGTCAGTACTGCTCGGCACCGTCGAGCTCTCGCCGCTCGAATTGGCAGAGGTCTACACAGTGTTCGCCAATGACGGCTTTCGTGTGCCAGCGCGTGTCATCAACGCAGTGACGGATCAGAGTCAACGCAAGCTCAAGCGCTATGGGCTGGCGCTGCAACCGGTCATGGAGCCGGACA
>JANLSI010000559.1:0-3364 GCA_031362345.1 Pseudomonadota bacterium | reverse complement strand
CCATGAAAATAGCGAAGGCCACGATCAGGAAGTCGAACACGGTCTGCAGGAAGGCGCCGTACTTAATCGCGACTGCTGCCGTCTCGCCCTCGGCCGCCTCAGCACGAACGCAAGGTCACCGAAATTGACCCCACCCAGCATGAGACCGATCGGCGGCATGATCACATCGGCCACGAAGGACGACACAATCTTGCCGAAGGCACCACCGACGATGATGCCTACCGCCATATCCACCACATTGCCCTTGAGGGCAAATTCCTTGAATTCGCTCATGAGACTCATGGTGCATCCGCCCTCATTGGTACTTTGTTATTTCCTCAGGCGCTTAGTGCGATAGACCACCGCGCCGCGTCGACGGCGTGTTATTCCATCCCATCGCGGGGCTGTCAATCCCTGCTCTCGGCGGCGACGCCCAATTGCTGGCATTACCGCGCTGTGTTTACATGGCTGCGACGGGATGCCTGGGGAGGCCCATCATGACGCAGCTGATCAAGACCAATTGCCCACGGGATTGCTACGACGGCTGCGGCATCGTGGTCGAGCTCCGTGACCATGGCCATCACCGCGTGCTGGGTGACCCTGATCATCCGGTCTCGCGCGGCCAGCTGTGCAGCAAATGCGCAGTGGCCTACAACGGCGTATGGCAGGATACCAAGGCCCGCCTGCAATTCCCGCTCAAGCGTGTTGGCCGCAAGGGTGGCAAGGATTTCGTGCGGATTTCCTGGGACGAGGCGCTCGGCACCGTCGCCACGCGCATGCAGGCAGCGATTGCGAGCCACGGACCGCAGTCGATCCTGCACACCCATTACTCGGGCACCTTGTCCTTGCTGGGCTATCTTTTCCCTAATCGATTGTTCAATCATCTCGGTGCCTCCGAGGTCGACCCTGACAGCATCTGCAACGCCGCCGGTCACGTCGCTTGGAGTCTGCTCTACGGCAGTTCGATCCAAGGTTTCGATCCACGCACGGCACGCGACTCGACCTGCATTCTGGTGTGGGGTGCGAATCCATCCCACTCGGCACCTCATGCCCACGAGCATTGGCTCGCCGAAGCACCGGGCAAAGTCATCGTGGTCGATCCGCTACGGACCGAAACCGCAGCCGCCGCCGATCTGCACCTGCAACCACGGCCCGGCACCGATGCCGCACTGGCCTTCAGTCTGCTGCATTGCCTGAAACAGACCGGCCGCTTCGACCAGGCCTATATCGCCGCCCATACCCTCGGTTACGGCGAGATTGAGGCGGATATCGATCGCGCCACGCCGGCCTGGGGCGAAGCCCAGACCGGTGTGCCGGCCGACGATATTCGCACTGCCGCTGCCATTTATGGTGCCGGTCCCGCGCTGCTGTGGTGTGGCCAGGGCCTGCAGCGCCAGACCACCGGCGGCAACATCATGCGCGCGGTCGGCCTGTTGCCGGCGCTGACCGGCAACATCGGCAAAGCCGGTGCCGGCTTTTATTATCTGAACGTGACGCCGATGTTCGCTGGCGTCGATCTCGGCTGGCTCAGTGGCACTGATCTCGCGACCCGCGACATCACCAAGGTCAGCCATATGGAACTCGCGGCGCGTCTGGAGGCGGCCGATGAATTCAAGGTGTTCTTCTCCTGGAATACCAACCCGCTCGCCTCCGCGCCCAACCAGGCCCGCCTGCGCGCCGCCTTGCACCGTAGTGATCTCTTCATGGTGGTGTCGGATCTGTTCATGACCGACAGTGCGCGCTACGCCGATATCGTGCTGCCGGCGGCCAGTTTTCTGGAATACGACGACCTGACCTTCAGCTATTTTCACTTGATCATGGGCGCGCAAGCCAAGGTCAGCGAACCGCTGGGCGAATCACTGCCCAATGCCGAGATATTCCGTCGTTTGGCCCGCGCACTGGGCCTGCACGAGCCGGCCTTGCTGGAAGCCGACCGCGCCATGCTCGACACCATGATGACGCAGATGAATACCGGCTACGATTTCGATGAATTGAAACGGCGCGGTCATTTCACGCTCGGCGACACTGCCGCACCTTGGTACGCCGATCAGAAGTTCGAAACCCCCAGCGGCCGCATCGAAATAGCCTCAGAGCAAGCGCAGGCCATGGGCCTGCCGCGCACGCCGCAGCCGTGGGCCGACGCACCGCCCGCGGACGGTCAGTTCCGCTTGCTGACGCCGGCCTCGAAGTGGCGCATGAACGACTCCTATGCCAACGATCCCCATATCATCGAGCGCAGTGGCCCGGCCGCCCTGCATATGAATCCCAGCGATGCGGTGCGCATCGGCGTGCGCGAAGGTGCGATGGTGGCAGTCGCCAACGCGACTGGCAGCCTGCAGCTGGTCGCGCGCTTAGACGAAGACGTGTTGCCGGGCACGGTGCTGTCCTATAAGGGCCGCTGGCCGAGCCTCGAAGGCAACCACATGAATGTTAATTTCATCCACAACGCCCAGTGCGCCGATATGGGCGCCAGCACCAGCGTTCACTCCACGCTGGTGAGCGTAAGGCCGGACTAAACTTAGACGACAAGATACTTACGCATCGCCGTCGCGTCGTGTCACAGTCGCGCCGGCGTCGCTGCGCCAGCTCGCTCACTGCGTTCCCGCTTAGCCAAACACCACCATCCGTTCGCGCGGCAACTCTACCGTCACCGGCCCACCGGGCTCGATGCCGGCGCGTTCGAAAAAGCGCTTGGTGACGACCGCGCGCAAGCGCTGGTCGCCAAGCGCCGTGCGCAAGGTGAGGTGCACACTGTCACCGAGCGCGGCCGCGCGTTCCAGCGTGAGCGCGACCGCCGCAGCCTCGCCGGCCGCACGTGCAGCTTTCACCACCACCACGTCGCCAGCGGCGATACCCCACGCGATCTGCGTGCCGACCGGCGCGGTGCGCCGTGGTGGCAAGGCGATTTCCGTACCACCCCACGCCACCAGCAGCAGGCCATGGCCGGCATCGGCCGCCAATACCGACGATTCGAACAGATTGGCAAAACCGACCAAGCGCGCAACCTCGACGCTGGCGGGGCGACTCAGCACCTCACCCGGCGCGCCTTCCTGCAGTGTCTTGCCATGGTGTAACACCACCATGCGATCGGCGAGCAGATGGGCTTCGTGCAGAGAATGGGTGACCAGTACCACCGGGATCTTGAGCCCCGCGCGCAGTACGGCGAGTTCTTCGTAGAGCCGTTCACGGGTCATCTGATCGACGGCGGCAAATGGTTCGTCGAGCAGCAATACGCGGGGCTCGCGCACCAGCGCACGGGCCAGCGCTACGCGTTGCATCTGGCCACCCGACAATTGCGCGGGTCGGCGCAGTTCGAGTCCGTCCAGGCCGACCGTCACCAGTGCCTGCATGGCACGTGCGCGCCGCTGGCTGCACGGCAGACGGT